>NZ_JBMOWC010000001.1:0-283375 GCF_049310765.1 Bacillus sp. PSXD-155
TTGTCTTCGGCATAAATTACGATATGGATATCGAAGAGTGACCGCAACTCTTCGGAAAATGGGACTGTGTGTGAATCATAAAAAAGTATTACGAATCATGAGACAAAATCAGATTCTCTCAAAAGTTCGTCGAAAGAAAAAGAAATATATCAGTGGTGCGGAGCCAGTAGTAGCGCCTCATCGATTGGAACGCCAATTCGATGCATCCGCACCAAATGAAAAGTGGTTTACGGATGTGACATATCTATTATTTGGAGAGCGTACCTTGTATTTATCAACGATTATGGATGCCTTTAATCGTGAAATTATTAGTTATGTCATCAGCGAGTCCCAAGCACTGCCATTAGCAATGAAGACATTAAAACAAGCAATGAGAGGGCGAAAAGTAAAAGATGTCCTTCTTCACTCAGATCAAGGAAGTATTTATACAGCGAAGGAATTTCAAGCATATGCCAAAGAAAACGGCATTATCACCAGCATGTCCCGGAGAGGAAATTGCCATGATAATGCCGTCATGGAAAGCTTCTTTAGTCATTTAAAAAGTGAAGCTTTCTATTCACAAGAGATAACAAAAGTATCCAACACAACTGTGCGAAAGATTGTGCTAGAATACATTCATTACTACAATTGTGTGCGAATTCAAGAAAAATTAAACCACCTATCCCCTAAAGAATTTAGGGAACAAGTGGTTTAGGTGTTTTGATAGGTGTCCCGTTTTCGGGGTTCACTTCACTGGTCCGGTGTTTTTATGTTTTGTACCATTAGCCTCTTAAATAAATGGTTAGGTTTAAGCACAAATGATAACTCACCGTACTTACCAGACCCTATCGCAGCTATTTTAAAGGCAAATGTAGAGTTACAAGTTTTACTCATGCTATTTGTTATGTATGGAATATTTTACTTACATTATCGAAGAAAATTAAGTGCCTAACTTCTAACTCATGATTATCCTCCTAAATGGTTATAGTAATCATGACAAAATGAAAGGAGAGATATAAACATGAGTAACTCGAATGAATTTTTAGATACACTACATGAAAAACAAGCAAAAGATGAACAAAATAGAAAGCGCCAAGGGAACGGAAACCCAGCGAAAAAAAAGCCAAATAAAACACATAAATAACAGTAAAAAACTGCCTAAAACGATCTTTTAGGCAGTTTTTTATTCTTCTTTCACCGAGATAACATTTTCCCAATTCCATTTCTCATAATACCACTCTGGTATATCTACATTTTCAATCCACTTTTTTTCATGTTTTCCATCACTATGAGCTATCCATATATTAGCTTTCTTACGATCTGAACGTATCCATATTAATTGATTGCTCTTCTTCATGAAAATTGGATGATAATCGCCTTGCTTATTAGATGACTTTGTAATTTGATATTGTTTATCGCTTGTGCTATTTATCTCATATAAAGATGGGAATGGCCTTTTTTCTGGCAGAGTTTCAAACCCTCCCTCTTTTGCTCGTGAAACGATAATTACATTATCGTTCTTCCATGTAAAATCCCAATCCACATATCCTTTCGGCGTAAATGTTTGCTGCTGGAGTGCTGGCAGTTCTTTTATTTTTAAATGTTTATTCTCTAATGCAACTCTCCCGCTTCCCTCAATATAAGCCAATATGTTTTTTGATGGCGCCCATTTGAACCATTCTGTATTTAATAGCATTTGATCTACTATTTCAAACCGACTACCATCTGCTCGAACTAAGCAAAGCGTATTACTATCAGCTGACCATGAAGCTGTCGGTATCGCTAAAAATGAAATCCACTTTTGATCTGGTGACCACTTAAAGCCACTTGCTACTAGCGCTAGAAAATCATCATGTTCATTTGGCAATGCATACAAATGCTTCATTTTGTGAGGATTCATATGTGCATCTTTTTGCACTTCATATAGCTGAGCCCCTGTCCATCCTGTTGGAAGTAAGTGCGCTTCAGAGGATACAAGAAAGTTCTTTCCATCAGGATACCATGCATAATCACCCACACCAGCCGATACATTTTCAAAATCTGCATTCTTTTTTTCTACATCAAATGTATTCAATGTACCTGTAAATATAAATGCAATTATATTTTCTGTTGGTGACCATTGATAATTCGATGCTTCTGAGTGAAACGGCGTAACTTTCTTTCCATCTTTCAGCCGATATAACTCAAGAATATTTTGTTTCTCCCCTTTTACATATGCCAGCCATTCTCCATCATGTGACCACTTTGGCCCTGTTATGTTCTCTCCTTTTGTAAGTTGTTTTTCTTTCCCATCAACTTTAATCCAAAGGTTATGATGACGAATAAAAGCAACTTTCACACTATTATTTTCTGCGCTAGTAATAGCGATAGAACATAAAAACATAAACAACACTACACTACCACTTACTATTAGCCTTTTCATACCATCACTCCATTTCCCTCATAGCATTCCTCACTTTCTTCCTACAATATGTGAAAAATATCGATTCGACATAATCAGAAAAAATTCCCCAAGAAATTTTCAATTCATAGAGGATTGGTATGAATTATGTCGAAAGTATAGTTTAGCCAACATTTATATTTATAAGTTCTAACTAAAATGTAAGATTCCATTTCTGAATATTGGCACTTTTTATTAGGGGGAGTATCAATGAAAAAAACTACATCTACACTATTAAGCATGGCGCTTGTCTTTTCTAGTTTTGGAGCTTTAAGCACTCATGCTGAATCACTACAAAAGGAGAAGCAATTTAGTCCACAATTAAAAACAACGATTGAACAGTGGGGAGAACATAAAATTGCTCAAAATGTTGAAACGAAAACAACAAAAGAAATATCAGTAATTGTAGAATTGCAACATGCACCTCTCGCTGCTCAAAGTAATATTCAGCATGCTCCAGATTTACAAAATAGTAATGCGCAGTCTTATCATGCTGAGCTAAAAAAAGCACAAGAAGATACGACTAAGAAAATAAAAGAAAAAGCACCTGGTGCAAAAATTAAAGAAGTGTATAATACGTTATTTTCCGGATTCTCTATTTCAGTTCCTGGAGATCAAATTACCTCTCTTGCCTCTTTACCTGAAGTAAAAGCAGTCTATCCGAACTTAACATATAAATTGCATGAAACATCAAAAAGTACTACTAACGAAGAAGCACCAAATATCGGTGGACCGACAATTGGTGCACCTGAAGCGTGGAATTTAAAAGATCCATCTGGCAAACCGCTTGATGGAAAAGGCATGAAAGTAGCCATTATCGACTCTGGCGTAGACTATACACACCCTGACTTAAAGGCAAATTATATCGGTGGATATGACACGGTTGATGAAGATAGCGATCCAATGGATGGTAACGTACATGGTACTCATGTAGCTGGAATTATTGCGGGTAATGGACAAATTAAAGGCGTTGCTCCAAACGCTTCTATTCTAGCCTATCGTGTAATGAATGACGGTGGAACTGGTACAACAGATGATATTATCCAAGGGATTGAGCGAGCGATTCAAGATGGTGCAGATGTGTTAAACCTCTCCCTTGGGCAGGATTTAAATGTACCTGATCAGCCTGTAACATTAACGTTAGAACGAGCAGCGAAACTTGGTGTTACTACTGTCGTTTCAAATGGAAATGACGGACCAAAACCTTGGTCTGTTGATGCTCCCGGTAACGCAAGTAGTGTCATTTCTGTTGGAGCATCTACGGTTTCTATCCCGTTTCCAACATTCCAAGTAGCTGGTTCCAGCAAAACATATCAAGGGTTACCGTTATCAAAATCCGATTTTCCAATAGGAAATGATTCCCCTCTTGTATACGTTGGTTATGGCAATCCAAGTGATTATGCAAAACAAGATGTGAAAGGGAAATTCGCACTTATTTTACAAGGTACTTCTAGTACATTAGTAAAAGCAGAACAAGCGAAGCAAGCTGGGGCGCTTGGTGTGTTATTAATCTCTAGCGAAAAAGAAATGAATATGATGCCGGAATATTTTTCACGTGAACATCTAGCTGTCCCAGTAATGCAATTATCAAATACAAATGGGGAAGAATTAAAAACTTTAATTACAAAACGAAAGAAAAATATAAAAATTGGACAACCAAAGCAAACAGAACTTATCGGTAACTTTAGTTCAAGAGGACCATCACAAGGAAGTTGGCTAATAAAGCCTGATGTTGTTGCACCTGGAGTACAAATTACTAGTACAGTACCGCGAGGCGGCTATGAATCGCATAACGGAACAAGTATGGCTGCTCCGCAAGTAGCTGGAGCGGTTGCCCTCTTGCGTCAAATGCATCCTGATTGGACGACAGAACAATTGAAAGCGGCTCTTGCTAACAATGCAAAAACATTACATGATGTCAATGAAAATACATACCCTGTTATGGCACAAGGATCAGGTTTAATTAACATTCCGAAAGCAGCTCAAACAAATGTATTAGTAAAACCTAACAATGTCAGCTTTGGTCTTATTAAGCCAAATAGCGGAAAAGTAAAACTGACGCAAAATGTTACATTACAAAACCTTTCTAGTAAAAAGAAAAGTTTTTCAACTCGTGTGGAGTTACTAGATGCAAACACAAACACAAAAGTAAAAGCTTCTGTCCCTTCATCGATTAGCATTCAACCGAATAGTAGTACCGAAAAACCATTTACTATCACTGTAGATAGCTCACTACCACAAGGTGTGTATACTGGAAATGTATATGTAAAAGAACAAGGGGCAAAAGAAGAAATTCGAATTCCATTCACATTTAGTATCGATCCTAAAGATTATAAACGTATCGATGGACTTGAAATTATTAATTCTACTTTTAGCCCAAATGGCGACCACGTACTAGATGATAATCTCATCAACTACTATTTAGTTGCGCCTGTGGATGATGTAACATTGCATGCAAATTTAGTTACGAAAGAACGTGTAACGTATCAAGGGATTATCCATCAAGCTAAAAATGCAACTCCTGGATACAAACCTTTCAAATGGAATGGTACAAAAACCGATGGAACTCCTTTAGCTGACGGGCTATATCAAATCGAAGCAGTTGCTTCTAATTCTGGCGGAGAAACAAAACAAACAGCTGCTGTATTTCTTGATCGAACTGCACCTAAGTTAACATACGAAGTTGACCAAGAAAATCTCGTAATTAGAGGAAAAGTTGATGATATTCTACTAGATTGGATGTCAGAATCTGGTTGGATAGCACCTGGTATTCCAGTGAGAATGCAATATGAAATTAACGGAAATGGTGTATGGGACCAGGCATTCCTGAACCCTTGGGATAAAAGCTATGACATTTATTTCGATCGTACTCAATTACAAGAAGGAAAAAATACTATTCACATTGTAGCAACTGATGCAGCTGGCAATACCTCTAATTTAACTGTTAATTTAGAAGTGAAATAAAGTGAAACTTTAATCAGTAGAGATTTCGTTCATCCCCACTGATTATTACCCTTCACCAATCGGGAGTTACGGGCAGTTAATCTCCCATCTCACTTCTTTGCTCCAACCGAATTTTGAGGTAGGAATTTTACTGCTCATTAACACGGGATAAAAAATTTTTGTTGACAATTTTTTTAATATAGTTTTATAATACAAAACATAGTTTAGTTGAACGAATTATATATCGGCTTTGAAGGAATACTAGTAGCGACTTATATCACTGTCTCAGAGAACTGATGGTTGGTGCGAATCAGTACATATACAAGCGTGAATTACAATTCTGGAGCTTCTTTCCCGTAATGCTTTTTATGCATGAAGAGAAAGACGGATCTTTCCGTTATCGTAAAGTGAGTGGTAAACAATTAGTTGTTTACAAATAGGGTGGTACCGCGATTTTTATCGTCCCTATCGGATTTTCCGATAGGGACTTTTTTGCGTCCATCCTCTTACACAATTTCATATATACGCGTTGAAAGAATCGCAGTAGTATCTTATATCCCTGTTACAGAGAGCTAATGGTCGGTGGAAATTAGCACATATATAAGTATGAATTACAATTCTGGAGCTTCTTTTTCGTAGTGCTTTTATGCATGAAGGAAAAGACGGAATTTTTCCGTTATCATTAATTGAGATGTAAGTATATTTTCACTTACAAATAGGGTGGTACCGCGATTCTTTCGCCCCTATCGGATTTTCCGATAGGGGCTTTTTCTATTTCTCACAGAAACAGATGTTAAATAATTCCGAATCTTATGATAAAATTTTATAAGCGCTTACAAATAATGAAGGGAGGTGATACAAGCTATACGAAATCGATATTCAATTTTATAGAAAAAAAGGAGGATGTCTAAATGACAAAGAAAACAGAAATTCCATCGCATTTAAAACCATTCGTATCCACACAACATTATGATCAATACACACCGGTGAATCACGCTGTGTGGCGTTACATTATGAGACAGAATCATAGCTTCTTAAAAGACGTTGCTCATCCAGCCTATGTGAACGGACTACAATCATCTGGTATTAATATAGATGCAATTCCAAAAGTAGAAGAAATGAATGAGTGTTTGGCACCAAGTGGCTGGGGCGCTGTAACGATTGACGGACTTATTCCCGGCGTAGCATTCTTCGATTTTCAAGGACACGGATTACTACCGATCGCAACAGATATTCGGAAAGTAGAAAATATCGAGTACACACCAGCTCCAGATATCGTACACGAAGCCGCAGGACACGCACCGATTTTACTTGATCCTACATATGCAAAATATGTGAAACGTTTTGGGCAAATTGGTGCAAAAGCTTTCTCTACAAAAGAAGAACATGATGCATTTGAAGCTGTTCGTACATTAACGATAGTGAAAGAAAGCCCTACTTCTACTCCTGATGAAGTTAAGGCTGCTGAAAATGCTGTAATTGAAAAACAAAACTTAGTTTCTGGTTTATCAGAAGCTGAACAAATTTCACGTCTTTTCTGGTGGACAGTAGAATATGGATTGATCGGAAATATAGATGATCCAAAGATATATGGTGCTGGTCTCCTTTCTTCTGTTGGCGAAAGCAAACATTGCTTAACAGACGCTGTAGAAAAGGTTCCATTTTCTATCGAAGCATGTATAGGGACAACTTATGACGTAACAAAA
This sequence comes from Bacillus sp. PSXD-155, assembly GCF_049310765.1. Taxonomy (NCBI): domain Bacteria; kingdom Bacillati; phylum Bacillota; class Bacilli; order Caryophanales; family Bacillaceae; genus Bacillus; species Bacillus sp. PSXD-155. The sequence continues at coordinate 7,069 of NZ_JBMOWC010000001.1, forward strand.
ATGCAACCACAACTATTTGTTTGTGAATCCTTTGAAGAATTAACAGATGCGCTTGAAACATTTTCTAAAACAATGGCCTTTAAAACAGGTGGAAAAGAAGGTTTAGAAAAAGCAATTCGCTCTGAGAACTATGCAACAGCTGAGCTAAATAGTGGATTACAAATTACAGGTACATTTAGCGAGACAATTGAAAACGATGCAGGTGAATTAATTTACATGCGAACAAATTCGCCAACGGCATTAGCGCTTCATAATAAACAGTTAGCAAATCATTCTAATTCTGTACACAGTGACGGATTTGGAACACCGATTGGATTACTCACTGAAAATATTGCATTAGAAAATTGTACAGACGAACAACTACAATCATTAGGAATTACAATTGGAACTATCGCTGAGTTTACTTTTGCAAGTGGTATTCATGTAAAAGGAACAGTAACAGATATTGTAAAAAACGATAAGAAAATTGCTCTTATTTCCTTTATCGATTGCACAGTTACTTATAACGCCCGCGTTTTATTTGATGCTTCATGGGGCGCATTTGATATGGCTGTTGGCTCACAAATCACTTCAGTATTCCCAGGTGCCGCAGATGCCGCAGCATTTTTCCCAATGGATGAAGAAGTTCACGAAATTCCTGCTCCACTTGTACTGAATGAACTTGAACGTATGTATCAAACAGTTCGAGATATTCGAAGTGAGGGGATTTTACACGACGCGCATATCGATCAATTAGTAGCAATTCAAGAAGTATTAAATAAATTTTATGCGAAAGAATGGTTGCTGCGCCTTGAAGTATTAGAGTTACTTTTAGAGCATAACAAAGGGCATGAAACATCGGCAGCATTACTACATCAACTTTCTACTTTCACAACTGACGAAGCTGTAACACGCCTTATTAACAATGGTCTTGCGTTACTTCCAGTAAAGGATGTGAAAAATGATGCTAAGATTAACTGAAGAAGAAGTTCACGAAGAATTATTGAAGGTAGATAAATGGATGGTAAAAGATGAGAAATGGATTGAACGAAAATATATGTTTTCCGACTACTTAAAAGGAGTCGAATTTGTCTCTGAAGCCGCCAAACTATCAGAAGAACATAATCACCATCCATTTATCCTTATCCAGTATAAAGCAGTTATTATTACTTTGTCATCTTGGAATGCAAAAGGTTTAACGAAACTAGATTTTGAGCTTGCAAAACAATTTGATGAACTATTTTTACAAAACGAAAAAGCAATTATAAGAAAATAAAAGGAGAAGCCTTTTTAGGCTTCTCCTTTTATTTTGAAATGGATACAATGTCCAAATGGATCCTCGACTTGTAATATTCCATCTTTGTACGTAGCAATCTTGCCAATATTTTTTAAGCTTTCACATACTTGCTCTTTTTGTTTTTCATTCGCTAGTACAACTGTGAAATATTTCAAACCAACAGAACCTGGCATTTGCGGTGGTACCCCTTCACCTTGCCATGTATTTAAACCGATATGGTGATGATAACCACCTGCAGATACGAACAATGCTCCATTACGAGATGGAATCGTTACTTCAAAACCAAGACCATCAACATAGAAACGTTTCGCTTCCTCTAAATCAGCTACATGAAAATGAATATGCCCCATCACAGTACCAGCTGGAAAGCCATTCCATGTACTTCCTTGCTGTAATAATTCTTCACCAGCTAACGGGTTACTAACAAATGGGAGTTCTCCATTCTCATCACGCCAAACTTCTTTTTGTCGATCATGATAAATTTCAATCCCGTTTCCATCTGGATCAGCTAAATAAAGAGCTTCACTAAAGTAATGATCGGCTCCGCCATGTAGTGGATATACCATCTCTACAAGATGACGAAGAACATTCGCTAAATCCTGTCTACTTGGTAATAAAATTGCGTAATGATATAACCCTGTTCTTCCTCTTTGCTTCGGAAAAGCTTCTTTCTTTTCTTCAATGATAAGAAGTGGTTCATCATTTTCATTCCCAAATGTAACGACTGCTTCTTCTTCTCTTAGCACCTTCATACTTAGTACTTCCGTATAAAACTCTAGTGATTTCTTTACATTAGATACGTATAAATGAACAACATCAAGTGTTGTATCGGGATGAAGTTGAAAACTCATCTTGTTAGCCCCCCCATTTAAATTAGTTCTTCTTTGACATTTTTTCTTTTAAGAAATTATCTACAAAGCCATCAGCTTTTGCAACAAATAAGTATGCACCCATTGCTAATAATGCAAGTTCTAATTCGAAACCAGGATTTTTTCCATCTCCCAATAAACCAGCTGACCATTTCACTTTTACGATTGCTCCAACCATAACAAGTGCAAATAATAATCCAATATATCTTACACCTAAACCTAGAATTAATAATAGACCTCCAACTAATTCAAACGTTGCTACACCGTATGCAAGTCCTCCTGGTAAACCAATACTTGTAAACCATCCTGCAATATTGTCAATTCCTGATTGGAATTTTGTTAAACCGTGCATGAAGAATGTTACCCCTAACACGATACGAATAATTAAGTTACCAATATGTTGATTCATTTCATTCTCTCCTTTATAGTTTTCTTATACAAAACTTTTATTTACATTACAAAACATACACTAATTTTTTTTATTCGTCAATTCATTTTCACTGGGAAAAAATATATTTTTTTTGCTATGATACAAATAGTTGTTTACAAAAAGGAGCTTGATTTTATGAATATTGGTTCTGCAATACGTGAAATTCGTCAACGTAGAGGCATAACAATTGCACAAATTTGCGAGGGAACAGGTCTTTCTAAAGGATTTATGAGTCAGGTTGAAAATAATAAAACATCACCATCTATCTCAACTTTAGAAACGATCTCCAATTTTTTAAACGTTCCCCTTCCCTATTTATTGTTAGAGCAAAAAGATCGATTAAAAATTGTCAAAAAAGAAGAACGGAAATACAGTGTATACGGCAAAGATGAGCAAAGAATTGAACATGTTGCGGAGCAAGGGGGCCTTCGCCTATCTTTAGTAGAAATCCCTACTGGATTCCCGAAAGAAAACTCACCAAATGCCCATGAAGGGGAAGAATGTCACCTTGTATTACGCGGAAAACTAGAAGTTCAGCACGGTGAAGATATTGCAATTGTAGAAGAAGGTGATTCTTTCTCATGGAATGCATGCGTTCCTCATATTGTTCGTAATATAGGAGAAGAAACTGCATTATTACTCATCTCTAGTTATGCGGAAAATCGAAAACGTGTTTATTAAATAACAAAAAAAAAGAAGCCTGTTAAACAGGCTTCTTTTTTATCCCCTTATAATTCCATAACTTGTCCCAACTAGTACAGTCTTTTCATGCTGATTGCGATAAACTGACTCGATTGAAACTTTTTTATAGCCTTCCATTTGCTCAACATTTGTTAAAGTTAGTTCACAAGTGATCGTATCTCCTGTGAAAACTGGTCTAATAAACTCACTTACTAATTCTCTTGCTATGTAATGTAACTCTTCTCCCACTTTCGTTCCAATGCTAGCAGTCAATAAACCATGAACCATTAATCTTCCATTTTCATCGTATTCCACATGGTGTCTACCTTTATCACCGGTAATATTTGCAAATTCAAAAACTTCTTCCTCAGTAAATCTTCTTTCATATTTAAATACATCCCCAGCTTTTACACTCATTTTTATCCCCCTAATAATAAACAGAATTTTCTTTTATTTTAGCATAAAACGAGCCTCAATCCATTCTCTATTATCAAAAGTCTCAAAATTACCTCGCTATACTTTTTTACTTTCCATTCATTTATCGGTGACCATCTCTTTTCGCGACTTGGTATCCATAATACGCACATGTTCCATTTCTTGATAGCTCTCTAACTTCAAATCCACAACTTCTATAAAAATCAAAATTGTTCGCTGATGTATGCGCAAACCAATCACCGTGGGGAAGTTTTTGCAGGCAAAGAGCTACAAGCTTCTTACCTAATCCCTTCCCTCTATATTCACACTTCACAACTAAATTTACTATGTTCGCAATCATAATTCCATCAGAAATGACTCTAACCATCGCAACCATCTCTTCCTCATCCCAAATTGTGAAAGCCCATGTTGAATTTTCGAATGCTATCGTAAATTTTTCAATTTGCCAAGAAGGGATATTATCATTACTCCAACCGGCATCTTCAAACAAAGCTTTAATTGCATATGCTGGTACGCTACTCGTTCCCTCACGAATAATAAGTCCATTATGATAAATGTACATGTAATCCCTCCCTTTATTTTCATATACCATTCTTCAAAAAATGCAATTTACCTTTAAAAAAGTAATTTTTTCATCCAACACGCTTAATAGAATAAACTAGAACATCGATTCCATGAAATGACGTTGTTTTCTCATAGCTGAGCCCGGTTTTTCTAGCAACAAATATTGAGGCGGGATGATTCGGATTAATAAGAGAAATTAATTTATTCATTCGTAATGCTTGGAAACCGTAGTCACGAAATGCTGCCGCTGCTTCTTTTGCATACCCTTTTCCCCAATACTGAGGAAGTAACCAATAACCAATTTCAATTTCCTCTTTTCCATCTATCTTCTGCTTTACCAGCCCTGCATGACCAATTCTTGTTCCCATTTCCTTTTCAATCAATACAAATAAACCGAGACCGTTTTTATAGCTAGGAATCACCCATTCCTCCAGACTTTTTTTACACTGCATATATGTTTTTAACGTCCCATTTCCAATATAACGCATTACCTTCTCGTTCCCCCATAGTGAAGCGTAGAACTGTAAATCATCCATTGTATATTTGCGAATTTGTAAACGTTCTGTATGAAACATGCTGGCACTCCTTTCCACTAATTTTTTCTTCATTTCACGATCACGTTTTGTGTGTATACGAAATGTTACTATTTATTATAAAGTGAAACTTTAATCAGTGGGAAATTTTGTTCATCCCCACTGATTATTAGCCTTCACCAACTAGGCGTTTACGGGCAGTGTATCTCCCGTCTAACTTCTTTGCTTTAGCCGAATTTTTAGGCGGGAGTCTTACTGCCTGGAAAATAGCTGGATAAATGAACCAACAATAAAATACAGAATATTCATTCTTAATAACTAAAAAAAGCAGTAGACAAATATTGTCCACTGCATCCATATCATAACTAGCATAAAGAAAACTACAATTGAGGGGGGTGTAGGATTTTCAAATATACTAGATACTGATCCCGTTCTAACGGGCGGTAAACTTTCCAATTGTTTCAAGTGAAAAGTTTACCGCACATAAGAACTTCCTTCGTTCATTAAGATAGTATTGCTAAATAATCATATACACGCTTAGATTTCTCTCCACCCATTCGTGCATGTTGAAGAAGAGAAATACCATGAGGGCCAGATGCACGCAATGCTTCTGGTTGAGCTACTAAAATAGCTTGTACAACTTCTAATTCACCAAGCATAGCTGCTGCAAAAATATCCATCCGAGCACCCTTTTCTAGTAAATAAAGAGCAATATCTTTACGACCTACATGTGCCGATGCGCCTAACGCACTTTCCCAATCTGATCCACCCCAATTATAAGAGGCGTGAAGTAAGCTTGGTGATTCAACCAATAGCTCTTGTACTTTCTCTAAATCCCCGTGAGCTGCCATAACAAATTCTCTTACTAATTCAGTGGTAATACGCTCTTCTATTTGCATCGCTCTTCTCCCCTTCTAGAAATTCGTTTCGGTGTAAAAAACGGTTTGTCATTTCCTTGAAAAATATCTACATCTATGCCAAATACATGTTGAAACATTTCATGGCATAGTACTTCTTCTGGTATACCATCATACTGAATCTTTCCTCGCTTTAATACAAGTAAACGATCGCTATATTGAGCAGCTTGGTTAATGTCATGTAAAACCATTATAATTGTCATTCCAAACTCCTCATTTAATCGTTTCACAAGTTCCATTACTTCCAACTGGTGAACGATATCTAAAAAGGTTGTTGGTTCATCCAATAATAAGACATTTGTACGTTGCGCTAGCGTCATCGCAATCCAAGCACGTTGCCGTTCCCCTCCTGATAAAGAATGTAAAAGACGATATTCATACCCTTCAAGATTTGTAACAGACAATGCCCAATCAACAATTTCTTCATCTTCTTTATTTAAGCGGCTACTCCATGATTTATGTGGACCTCTTCCGAACTCAATTAGTTCTTTCACTGTCAAATCTAATTGATGATCATGCATTTGTGGTAACATCGCTAATTGCTTCGCTACATCAGCACTCTTCATCATATGAATATTTTTCCCATCTAAAATGATGTCCCCTTCGCTTTGTTTCAGTAGCCTTGCTATTAAACGAAGCAAAGTAGATTTTCCCGATCCATTCGGACCAATTAAACTAACGATTTCTCCAGCCTTAATATGTACATTCATATTTTGCATTTGAAATCTTTCAGAGTGTGCATAAAACACTTTGTTAACGGAAATCACGTTGTTTTCCTCCTCTATGAATTAAATATAAGAAGAAAGGACCACCTAAGAAGGACAGTAAAATACCAACAGGCAATTCAATTGGGTCAAACCAACTTCGAGCTATTGCATCCGCAAAAACAAGTAATACCCCGCCGCCAAGGCATGATAAAGGTAGCAAATATCTATAATCATTTCCAACTAATAAACGTAGCATATGTGGTACGACAAGACCGACAAATCCAATAAGACCAGACACACTTACCGCAATTCCAGCTAATAATGTACTTACTACGATTAAATAAAACCGACTTTTTTCCACATTATGTCCTAATAGTTTTGCCATTTCATCTCCAAGCATTAACACTCGAATATGCTTAATACCAAAGAAAGCTAATATAATGGCGAATATTGCATAATAAATAATCATGTTTAAATGTGCCCAACTTACACCACCAATGCCGCCCGCTAGCCACGGTAACACGGATTGTACTTTGTCACTATGTAATAACATTAAAGCTGACGTTGCTGCACCAATTAATGCATTGATTGACACTCCTACTAAGACGATTCTTGAAGGTGGTGCCCCTTTTTGCCATGATAAAGCATAAATAACCATCGCTGTTATGAAAGCTCCTAAAAACGCCCCTAGTGGTAAAAAAGCTAGATGCTGTGGGAATAAAATCATGATGACAATTGCTACAAGGCCTGCCCCAGATGAAACCCCGATAATACCAGGATCTGCAAGAGGGTTTCTCATAACCCCTTGCAGCAGTGTACCAGATGCAGCTAAACATGTTCCTACTATAAACCCAACGAGAACTCTCGGTATGCGAAGATCCCATACAATTCGATGAACTGTCGAACCTTCATCTTGTATACCTGTTAGAATGTCTCGTACAGAAAAAGATAAACTTCCTGCGAAAAGTCCGTAAAAGAGGCCTAGAATTGTTAATACAACTAAAGTAACTGCTATTATCCATCTTTTTTTCGCAAAAGGATGTTCCTTTTCTCTTACTACTTCACTACTTTCCATACGTATCATTTCCTTACATCTTGTATACTTTTATACATAAAGTCCATTGCTTCTGTAACTTTTGTCCCAGGATTAGATCCAAATAAATCAGGTGGCAAAATAACTACGCGGTTTTGTTTTACTGCATCTAAATTTTTCCACGCTTCATTTTTCATCATTTCGCCTTCGAATGCTTTTTTCACACTTTTTGGATCTCCGTGTGTAATTAAATAAATGACATCTGGATTCGCCTCAATAATACGTTCTACACTTAGCTGTGCATATTGCGGATATTCTTTCGTTTCTGGAAAATCAGAAGCAATATTTTTCCCGCCTGTTTTTTCTAAAACATCACCTGATAAAGATGTTGGTAATGCCGCTAAATAAGTACCTGGTGCGCCATACACTAGCAATGCTTTCACATCGCTCTTTTTCTCATATTTCTTCATTTGATCATTGATTTTTTGATTAAGTTCTTTTGCTTTATCTTCTTTCTTCATTACCGTTCCATATAATTCAATATTCTTTTGAATATCTTGTACAGAATTCGCAGAAGAAATGATTACTTTCGTTCCCTGTCCTTCAACCGTTGGCACATTCTTTTGGAATTCATTGTTAGCAACAAGTACATCGGGCTTTAAACTAGCAATTTGCTCAAAGTTCGGTTGATGTGCATTCCCGATTACTTTTGCTTTCTTTAACTCCTCTGGAAGAGTTAATTTCGTATCCGGACGACCTACTACTTTTCCACCTAAAGCATGAATAATATCCATGTCTCCCATACTTAATGTTGCAAAACTTTCTGGTACTTTATCGAATGTTACCTTTCTCCCTGACAGGTCGGTAATTTCGATTTTTTCTTTTCCTTTTTCTGTTTTGGTTGCAGACGCTTTCTCGTCCCCTTTGGCACTGCAACCTATTAACAAGAAAAAAATAGATAAAATCGCTGTAAATAGCGTAATAGATTTTTTCATTCCTTCACCTCTAATTGATAATGATAATCATTAACTACCATTCTACTTTAATTGATAAGGATTATCATTGTCAACATGAAACGCATACATTTTTCTACAAAAAACAAAAAGCGCGACAAAAAGATTCTTTCTTTTCGCCGCGCTCTAGTTAACAATATTATTCACATTCGTTTTCCTCTAACTGGTCACGCATCACTTTCACACGCTGAAAGAAAAAGAACGATAAACTTAAAAATATAACGATGCTCCCCATCATAACAAAAAATTGGATTGTCTCTTTTGCTCCATCCGGAATCAACAAGCCAACCATTAACAATGTACTTACAGCGAGAAGAATTTGTCCAAACCGAGTATAATCTTCTATTTTTCCTTGTAATTCTTTCATTATATTCTCACTCCTCCATTTCACTTTATCATATTCTATGAAACTGAAAGACCAGTAAATACAGCCATTCTGGGAGATGTTTTCCAACAAAAAAAGAGCCGCTTTCTGCGGCTCTTTTTTAATCATTATTCACCTTTATATGCTTCCATATAAATTTCTTTCAGCTCTGAAATAAGCGGTAACTTTGGATTAGCAGTTGTACATTGATCTTCAAAAGCTCTTTCTGCTAATACTCCAACAACCTCTTCAAATTGCTCTTTATCTACCCCTTGTCCTGCAATACTCATATTAATATTTAAGCTTTTTCCAAGCTCAATAATTGCTTTGACGAGTGATTCCACACCTTCTGCTACTGAGCTTGCTGGAAGCCCGAGCATTCTCGCAATATGTGCATAGCGTTCATCTGCTACAAAGTGCTCATATTTTGGGAACAATGCGTGTTTTCTTGGCTTAATAGCATTATAGCGGACTACATGCGGCATAAGAATTGCATTTGCACGTCCGTGCGGAATATGGAATTCTGGACCAATTTTATGTGCTAAGCTGTGATTAATACCTAGAAAAGCATTTGCAAATGCCATCCCTGCAATTGCAGAAGCGTTATGCATTTTTTCCCGTGCTTCTTCATCATTTCCATCTTTATATGCTCTCGGTAAATATTTGAATACGAGATCAATAGCTTTTAATGCTAATCCATCTGTATAGTCATTTGCCATAACAGACACATACGCCTCAATTGCATGTGTTAAAACATCCATACCAGTATCTGCTGTTACATGTGGTGGTACTGTCATTACAAATTGTGGATCAACAATTGCTACATCTGGTGTTAATTCATAATCTGCGAGCGGATACTTTATATTATTTTTCTTATCTGTAATAACCGCAAATGGTGTCACTTCTGATCCTGTTCCTGATGTTGTTGGAATCGCAACAAACTGCGCCTTATTTCCTAATTCCGAATATTTACATGTACGTTTTCTTATATCTAAAAACTTCTGTTTAATGCCATAGAATGTCGTTTCTGGATGCTCATAGAATAACCACATTCCTTTTGCTGCATCCATAGCTGAACCACCACCAAGTGCGATAATTACATCTGGCTTAAAGCTTCTCATCATTTCCGCACCTTTAAAGACAGTTTCATCTGATGGATCTGGTTCGACCTCAAAGAAAACTTCAATTTTCACATCATTTGCATGCTTGTTTAAATAGTGCGTGACTGTATCCACATAGCCATGTTCAACCATTCCAGGATCCGTTACAATAAATGCACGTGAAATGTTAGGCATATTTGCTAAATACGCTGTAGCATGTTTTTCAAAATAAATTTTTGGCGGCAATTTGAACCACTGCATATTCTTTTTTCTATTTGCCAGCCTTTTTATATTTAATAAATGAGTCGCTGTTACATTTTGGGAAACTGAATTTTTTCCGTAAGAACCACAACCAAGTGTAAGTGATGGAATAAATCCGTTATATATATCCCCTATTCCACCTTGTGATGAAGGTGCATTTACAATGAGACGGCAAGCTTTCATACGTAATCCAAATTGCTTTTGCACTTCTTTATTTGTAGAATGAATAACTGCTGAATGTCCTAAACCACCGAGGTTCAACATTTCTTCGCAATATGTAAATCCTTTTTCTAATGAATTCGCCTTCACACAGGCTAATACTGGGCTCAGTTTCTCACGAGATAACGGGTATGCTGCTCCAATACCTTGAATTTCAGCTACAAGCATTTTTGTATGTTCAGGAACAGTAATCCCAACTAATTCGGCAATATACTGTGCTGATTTTCCTACAATATCACTATTTACTGAACATGTATTTTCATTTATAACGAGCTTTTCTAATTTTTTTCTTTCTTCTTCTGTTACAAAGTAACAATTGTTTTCGATCATTTCTGTTTTAACATCATCATAGATTTCTTTATCGACAATGATTGCTTGTTCCGATGCACAAATCATACCGTTATCAAATGTTTTCGATAAAATTAAATCATTAACAGCTCGTTTTACATGTGCTGATTTTTCTATATAACACGGTACATTACCAGGACCTACACCTAGCGCTGGTTTTCCAGTAGAGTAAGCTGATTTCACCATACCAGCGCCTCCAGTTGCTAGAACGAGTGCCACACCCTCATGGTTCATTAATTGTTTCGTCGCTTCGACAGACGGTCTTTCAATCCATTGAATACAATGTTTTGGTGCACCAGCTTTCATTGCTGCATCATATACGGTTTTCGCTGCTGCCACCGAACAATTTTGTGCAGAAGGATGAAATGCGAAAATAATTGGATTTCTCGTTTTTATCGCAATCAACGCTTTAAACATTGTTGTCGACGTTGGATTCGTTACTGGTGTTACCCCAGCTACTACACCGACAGGTTCTGCAATTTCTATTATTTCTTCATGAGGATCTTCGTGAATAATTCCTACCGTTTTATCTTGCTTTATACTATGCCAAATATATTCAGTGGCAAAAATATTTTTAATGCATTTGTCTTCATAGACACCACGGCCTGTTTCTTCAACAGCCAATTTTGCAAGTGGCATATGTTGATCAACACCTGCTAATGCCATTTCATGAACAATGTTGTCAATCTGCTCTTGTGTAAAACTTTCTAATGCTTGTAAAGCTTGTTGACCGTTATTTACTAACGTATCAATCATCTCTTTTACCTCTTGCATTTCATTGACAACTTTCTCTTTGACTACCATGTAAATTTCCTCCTATTCTGTTATCACGGTCTTTATAAGTCCCTACAGGTCATAATAAGTCCCGATTAGCGAAAAAAAATAGAGTTACCGTCCTACATGAATCCCATTGTTTGTGAAACATTTCACAAGTTTACTCGTGAATAACATTTCATGAATTCAATATACATGAAATCATTTCATTTGTGTATGTCTAATTTGTGAAATATTTCACAAATTAACATAATAAAAATGCACTGCTCCACATTAGCAGTGCATTTTTTATTACGCTAGCGCTTGTGCTAAATCTTCAATTAAATCTTCACCATCTTCAATACCGACAGAAATACGAATTAATGTATCTGTAATTCCTAATTCTTTACGGCGATCCGCTGGGATTGATGCATGTGTCATTTGAGATGGGATAGAAATTAAACTTTCTACTGCTCCTAAGCTTTCAGCAAGTGTAAAGTATTGCAGTTTCTCAAGTACTTTATTTAATGTTTCCTCACTATCTACATCAAACGAAATAATAGCACCAAATCCATTTGCTTGTTCTGTTGCTAATTCATGGTTTTGATGTGATTCAAGACCTGGGTAATATACTTTATTTACTTTTGGATGATTATTTAAGAATTCAGCAATAGCGCGTGAATTCGTTTCATGTTCTTCCATACGAATTCCTAATGTTTTTAAACCGCGAAGTAGTAAGAAGCTATCTTGTGGTCCAAGAATACCTCCTGTTGAGTTTTGTACAAAGTGAAGGTCTTCTGCTAGTTGTGGGCTATTTACCACTACTAGACCTGCAACTACGTCACTATGACCTCCTAAATATTTCGTTGCACTATGAAGTACAATGTCTGCTCCTAAAGAAATCGGCGACTGCCAATATGGCGTCATGAATGTATTATCAATAATTGTTAATAAATCTTTCTCTTTAGCAAGAGTAGATATTTTCTTAATATCAGTAATTTTTAGTAATGGGTTCGTTGGTGTTTCCACATAGATCGCTTTCGTATTTGGACGAATTGCTTCTACAACTTCCTCTAAGTTTGTTGTGTCTACAAATGTATGTTCAATACCGAAGCGGTTTAATACTTTCGTAATAACACGATACGTTCCACCATAAACATCATCTGTTAAAATAACGTGGTCACCTTTTGAGAACAACATAATTGTCGCTGTAATAGCAGCCATTCCAGAACCGAATGCAAATCCAGCATGACCATTTTCTAATACAGCAATCATTTCTTCTAAAGCTGCACGTGTTGGGTTACCTGTACGTGAATATTCATATCCTTGATGCTTACCAACCGCTTCTTGTTTGTACGTACTTGTTTGATAGATCGGTACGTTTACAGATCCAGTTGAAGGTTCTCCTATGCGAATACCATGAATTAACTTTGTCTTTGCTCTCATTTTTTATTCCCATCCTTTGTATATGTCTTTACTTAAATAGCGCTCACTACTATCAGGAAAAATGGTTACAATATTTGTACCTGGTGCTGCCTTCTCTGCCTCAAGTAAACTCGCATGAAATGCTGCTCCTGAAGAGCTCCCAACGAGAAGTCCTTCTTTTTGCGCTAATTCTTTCACTCGTAAAAATGCATTTCGATCAGAAATCGTATGAATTTCATCAAAATAAGATGTCTTCAAAAATGGCGGGATAAATTCCAGTCCAATTCCTTCGGTCTCATGTGAACCAGCCTTACCACCATTTAAAATAGATCCTTCTGGCTCTACGATAACTGTTTTAATATCTATATTTTTTTCTTTCAAATAAGATGCAGTCCCCATAAACGTACCGCCAGTTCCTGCTCCAGCAACAAATATGTTAATCTCTCCATTCAGTGCATCCCAAAGTTCAGGACCTAGTGTTTTGAAATAAGCACGCGGGTTTGCTTCATTCGCAAACTGACTTGGAGAGTATGAATTCGGTATTTCATTTACTAATTCTTTTGCTTTTGCAATTGCACCGGTCATTCCTTGCTCAGTCGGTGTATGGACGACCGTTGCACCTAGTGCTTTCATTAATTCTTGTTTTTCAATACTAAATTTCTCTGGTACACAAACGATAACACGTAAATCATGTTCTAATGCTGCAAGTGCCAGTCCAATACCAGTATTCCCAGCAGTCGGTTCAATAATTGTTCCACCTTGGGTAACAAGCCCTTTTTCTAGCGCATCTTCGATTAATTCTCTTCCTAAACGATCCTTAACGCTTCCGCCTGGGTTATAAAATTCAAGCTTTGCAAATAAGCGGACCCCTTTCGGAAGTGAAAAACGAGTAATTTCTACAATTGGTGTATGACCAATTAACTCATGAACTCCACGATATACATTCATCGTGTTCTCCCCCTTGTTTGCCAATAAAGAAAAGGCAACTGTATGTATTTTCTTTATATGAGACAGTTGCCTTTTTGTTACATTACTTTAACTCTTCTAACACTTTTACGATAAAGTTTGTAGAATGAAGAGCTGCTTGATCTAAAAACTGATCAAATGAAACATTTGATTCTTTACCAGCAATATCAGAAAGTGCGCGAATGATAACAAACGGAACTTCATATTGGTGGCATACTTGTGCGACAGCTGCTGCTTCCATTTCTACCGCATAAAGATTTTCAAATTTATCACGGATGGCTGCAACGCGGTTCGGATCACTCATAAATGAATCGCCTGTTGCAATCATGCCTTTTACAACTTGAATATTTTCTTCAGTTTGCATACATTTCTCAGCTAATGCAACTAACGCCTCATCAGCTTTAAATCCAGGCGGCATTCCTGGTACTTGACCATATTCATAGTTAAATGCTGTTACATCTACGTCATGGTGACGAACTTCAGTGGAAATAACTACATCACCAACGTTTAGAGAATGATGGAATCCACCAGCTGAACCAGTATTAATTACTTTTTCAGGCTTATATTTTTCTAATAAAATTGTCGTTGACATCGCTGCGTTTACTTTACCAATACCAGACTTTAACAAGATTACTTCATGTCCTGCTAATAGTCCTTTCGTAAATTCACAACCTGCAACCGTTTCTGTCTCTGCTTGTTCTAATTTGTCACGTAAAATACGTACTTCTTCTTCCATTGCTCCAATTACAGCAATTCTCAATCTAATCCCTCTTTCTATTGCTTAGTTGCCTCCATTACCCAAACGAAATGATTTAATCTCGTAAACGTTACATGGAAGCCATTGTTTTCAAAAATAGTCTGCATAACTGGAATACGTGTATAGTATTCCGTTTGCAAATCGTTTGCTAACTGGTGAAAACCTCTTTGTTTTGCTGTTTCAACAGTTTTATCATATGCATCTTGATCTGCAAATATCGTATCAGCAAACACTATTTTACCACCTTTGTTTAGCAATTGACTATACTTCGCAACCGCTACATTTTTTTCATCATCTGTTAAATGATGAAATGCATAGGTGCTTACAATGGTATCAATTGAATTTGGGACTTCAAACGAAAGAAAATCACCTTCTGTAATCGAAAATTCTTTTGGCAATTTCTCTTTTGCAATCATACGCATTTCACGCGACGGTTCTATACCGTAAACTGTGCGGCCAGCAAGTAATAATTTATTTGTTAAATTACCTGTACCGACACCAAATTCTAATACATTACCAAATGACTTGTTAACTACATCCTCTAGAATATCCTCATAATGGGCGAAAACTTCTTTATATTGTATATCTTCGCCTTGTACGAATGAGTCGTACGTATGAGCCCACTCATCAAATAAACCATTAAATTCTGTGCCCATAAAAATTCCCCTTTTTCTTATCGGTTTTATCAGTATGATATTCCCTCTTTCTAAAAATGTCAATTGAAATGTACATGGTATTTCCTTCTTTTCTTTGTTACACTATAGTTGATTACATAGGAGAGGGGCCGTCTTCATGTCATTTACCT
Source organism: Bacillus sp. PSXD-155 (assembly GCF_049310765.1). Taxonomy (NCBI): domain Bacteria; kingdom Bacillati; phylum Bacillota; class Bacilli; order Caryophanales; family Bacillaceae; genus Bacillus; species Bacillus sp. PSXD-155. Next base: position 22,525 of record NZ_JBMOWC010000001.1, read on the forward strand.
TTGAAATGTTAGAAGATAAAGTAGAATTTTTTGAAGCGGGAGACTTAGCTTCTTTAGAACGAAAAATTAGTGAACAAATCGATAATACTAAAGCACTTATGCTTGAAGTTCATCACATCTCACATCAAATGGTTATGGATCCTGAAAGCAAAAGACCGTATTATAGCGCGGTTGTTCATTTTAAATTAAAGAAATTGCGTTAACTAAAAAAGAGAAGCTCCTAAGGAGCTTCTCTTTTTTAGTTTAGAGTTTGAACAAGTACTGGTTTCCAGCCCTCATTGTCTACCCAATCAATATTTACGTAATATCTTTTTCCACTTTGCTTATCTTGAACGTCACCATAAGCTTTACTCTTTCCAGTTTTGTCTCTTCCAACAAAATGGAATACTAATTGCTCCTTCGGTACTTCAATACCTGCAGCAATTGCACTTTGCATCTCATTCCAATCTGATGACCCCTGTTTAAACGTCATCGCTGGTGATGAACCTTGTTCTGTTCCTACAGCTTTCCAAGAAGGTTTTGTATAAGCCTCTTTTGCCTTGGATACAGTTTTTTCAGCTGATACTTTCTCGTTAGCTTTCGCTTCTTCTTCAGCTTTTTTCTTTTCTTCCTCAGCCTTTAACTTCTCTTCTTCAGCTTTTTGCTTAGCTTCTGCTTGCTCTTTTTCTTTTTCTTTTTTCTTAGCAGATTCTTTATCTTCTGATTTTCCAGCTTTCTCATTCTTTGTTGTTTGTTGAGAGACTTTCTTATCAGTAGAAGATGCTTGCTCTTTCGTACTAGGAACGAACAATTGATATGCTACAATAGCTACTAATAGTAATACAATAGCGATTGCAATATTTAAAACACCGTTTTGACGACGTTTTTGTTGTTTCTGTTGGAATCTTGATCCTCCTGCCATTCTCCAAACCTCCATGCAGTTTTTCCTAATTGCTATTGTAACATTAAATCTAGAAAGGTTGAACATTTACAATGATATTTTCATGAAATGAAAACAATTCACTATAAATTGCAAGATTACTTTTCATTCTCCAATTGATAGATTGCTCCTACCATATCTTTAAAAATAGGTGTGACTTTATTCACTTTGTTATCAGTCTCTAGATCAACAACAACTAAAGCATATCTTGGGTTCTCATACGGAAAATAACCTGCAAACCAGCGATTCACCCTCGTCCCTTTCCCAGTTTGCGCTGTCCCCGATTTTCCAGCGACACTGAGCGGCAACGAACGGAATGCCGTTCCTGTTCCTTTCTCCCTTGTTACAACGCCTCTTAATAACTCTTGTAATGTTTTCACTGTTTCATACGAAAGCTGTTTTCCATGTAACGTATGGTTCTCAAATGTAAAAAAATCCGCTCCATTTTTATATACTATTTTTTCAACAGCTTTCACTTCCATTTTTTCTCCATTCCTAGCAATCGTCGCCATCATATTTGCAATTGCTAGAGGTGATATACGTACATCTTTCTGTCCAATCGCTGTTTGCTCTACCGCTTTTTTACTATTTTTGTTTTCTTCATTCCCCCAAATAGTAGTGCCTTTTTCTTCTGGCATTTGCTCGAAATGAGGTGTATGAAATACAGAACCTTTCCATCCAACCTTTTCATTTGCTCCTAAAGCTGCTACGTATGTTTCTAGCACCGTCCTATCCTTTTGTAATAGCTCGTTACCTAACTCGGAAAATGTCCTGTTACAGCTCCTAGCAAAGCTCTCTTTGAAGTTAAGTGTACCCATCATAACTTGTGGGTCGTTTTCACCATATAAATCTTTATTACAATTAAATGTCCGATTAAACAAATTTACTTTTTGATCAATGACTGCAGCTGCAACTACTGTTTTAAAAACAGAGCCTGGAAAATGCGGCGTTAACATTTGATTTTCAAGTGTAGTCTTATATAAATTCTTATCTCTTACTTGTAAAGACGGCTTACTGACCATCGCTAATATTTCATTTGTCTTTACATCAAGTAATACTAATCCCCCCTTCTTTATTTCATTTGCTTCAATCACTTCTTCTGCTTTTTGCTGCAACCCTTTATGTAAAGTAGTTTGAATCCTAACTGGGTAAAATGGATTTCCTGGTGAAGTATATTTCGCTTGCTTTCCGAAAATTGGTTCTCCTTGCCGATCTACTTGATACAATACTTTTGCCTCTCCATCAGTCAATAAAAATTCATCAAAAGATTGCTGTAATCCTGAAATACCTATCGGCGTTTGTTTTGAAATTTTTTTCACTTCTCCATATCGCTTTTGAAATTCTCTTTCGTTCTCCCCTACATCACCAATTAAATGATTTATCTCCCCAGTTTGTTTTAATCGCACTTCAGCTGCTACAATACCTAATACATGTAATTGATTCACCTTCTCCATCTGCTCTCGTGTCACTCGAAATGGAGCAGTTTCCCCTTGCAGTATAAATGCATTTTTTTTATTTTTCATTTGTCTTCTGATCTCTTGTCTCGACACACCAATGATATGCGCGATTTTCTCTAACATGTCATTTTTTATTTGTAAAAATGGAAAAACAATTAAAACAGGATACTTTTCCTCACCTATTTCTTTACCACTACGATCTATAAACTGCCCACGCCCATCGTCTACTGCAATGGATTGCGTACGTTGCGTAACACTTTTTTCAATTAAATTTATTTTGCGATCAGTAAATGATTCTGTATCTATAATTTGGATTTGAATTAAACGACAAAGCAATAAAAACATAATGCCCATAAAATAAATTAAAACAATTGTAATTCTCCGTTTTATTTTCATAAAAAAACACCTCGTCTATTATAGTTTGGACGGAGTGTTTCATCTTTTATACAAATAAAAAAATCACTCGTTTTTACACGAGTGATTTTTTTATTATTTTACAGAGACAATCTCTACTTGCATTTCTCCGCCTGGTGTTTGGATTGTTACTTTCTCACCAATTTGCTTACCTAATAAGCTTTTTGCGATTGGAGAATCGTTAGAAATTCTTCCTTCAAATGGATCAGCTTCCGCACTACCTACGATTGTGTACGCTTCTTCATCTCCATTTGGTAATTCTTTAAATGTTACTGTTTTACCTAATGTAACAACAGTAGATACTTCGCCATTATCTTTAATGATAACTGCGTTACGAATCATATTTTCTAATTGTGTAATACGTCCTTCTACGAACGCTTGCTCATCTTTTGCTGCATCGTACTCAGAGTTCTCAGAAAGGTCCCCGAAGCTACGTGCGATTTTAATACGTTCCACTACTTCTTTACGTCTTACTGTTTTTAATTGCTCAAGTTCGTTCTCTAGTTTTTGCTTACCCTCTTGCGTCATAGGGTATGTTTTTTCTGTTGACATATTTTCCACTCCTTTTATATACCAATCCCCCGAAAAAAAGAGGAGTTCCATATGAAAACTCCTCCGCTTCCATTGTTAGCGGAGGTTTCTAGTACCCTTGCACTAGCGGAGTTGTCACATACAACCCCGTATTTCCAATTCTTCTTTATATAAAGAAGATATGTATGGAAAGTTGATATAAATATGCCCTCACCTATATATAGATGAGGTTGCATGTTTCATTGTATTCGATGGGAAGGGAAAAAATCCCTTCCTACCGTATATCTTTTACTATGCTATTACAAATTTACTTTTTGTTCAAGAATTGTTGCAATTTTTGTCACCATAATATCAATTGCAACATGGTTTTGTCCACCTTCAGGGATAATAATATCCGCAAACTTCTTAGAAGGCTCAATAAATTGATTGTGCATTGGACGTACAACAGCTACGTACTGATCAATAACTGAATCCATCGTACGACCGCGCTCTTTAATATCACGCTGCATGCGGCGCAGAATACGAAGGTCAGCATCTGTATCAACGAATAACTTAATGTCCATCAACTCACAAAGACGTGGGTCTTCTAAAATAAGAATTCCTTCTAAAATAATTACATCTTTCGGCTCAACTGGAATAATTTCTTCTGAACGCGTATGCAATGTATAGTCATATACAGGCTTATCAATTTGCTCATATGCAAGCAACTGCTGCAAATGTTCAATTAACAGATCATTATCAAACGCAAGCGGATGATCATAATTTGTTTTTAAACGCTCTTCCATTGGTAAATGGCTTTGATCTTTGTAATAATAATCTTGCTCCAAGATTAAAATGGAATGACCTTTAAAATGGTCAAAAATCGCTTTCGTTACACTTGTTTTTCCTGATCCTGAACCACCAGCGATTCCAATTACAACAGGCTTATTCGTCCCCATTCGACTACCACTCTTTCTTATTGAAGTATGCTTTTGCGCATCATATTATTCACATACACTGGTTGATCCACTTTGAATTTCACGATTTGCAACGGATGTCTCGCTGCATCTAATTCGTTTCCATCCTCATCCCAAATTTTCTCCACCGTCTGCGTAAAGTTTTCTATTTCTGGTCCAAAGAACTCCACTTCATGTCCTGGTTTGAAATGATTACGTTGCTCAAGCGTTACGATGCCCGTTTCTTCATTATAATCTAACACTAAACCAGCAAAATCATACGTTGTTTTCTTACTATGATTTCCAAACATTTGCTCTTGATGTCCTGGAACCCCTTCAAAGAATGCAGGAGCTGTATCACGATTTGCACATTTATCAAGCTCATCTAACCATTCTTGTTTAAACTCAAAGTTATCCGGATCCGCACAATAAGCATCAATTACTTTACGATATACAGTTGCTACAGTCGCTACGTAATGGATTGATTTCATACGTCCTTCTACCTTTAAACTATCGATTCCAATTTCAATCATTTTCGGAATTGATAAAATTAAATTTAAATCTTTTGGACTCATCGCAAAGTGAGCATCTTCTTCTTGGAATAGAGGAAGCTCTTTTGCATCTTTATGTTGTGATACTGTTTGAACTAAATCATAATCCCAGCGGCAAGATTGGCAACAACCGCCACGATTAGAGTCACGCGCTGTCATATGGTTACTTAGTGTACATCTTCCTGAATATGCGATACACATTGCACCATGGACGAATGCTTCAATTTCAATATCCACTTTGTCTTTAATTTCTTTCATTTCTTCATAGCTTGCTTCACGAGCTAATACAAGACGATGTAAACCTTCTTCTTTCCAATACTGTGCTGCTTTCCAGTTGGATAGTGATTGCTGTGTGCTTAAATGCACCTCAACAGAAGGCGCTACACGTTTACACGTCTCAATGATAAGCGGATCAGCAACGATAATTCCCGTTACGCCAGCTTTTTCAATCCCTTTTAAATATTCCTCTAGCCCGTCCATATTTTCATTATGTGCGAAAATATTTGTTGTTACATATATTTTCGCTCCATATTTCTTTGCAAATTCAACGCCTTCTGCCATATCTTCCAGCGTAAAGTTACCTGCATTCGAACGAAGACCAAATTCTTGTCCACCTAAATATACAGCATCTGCCCCATAATGGATAGCTACTTTTAATTTTTCTAAGTTACCCGCAGGGATTAACAGTTCAGGTTTCTTCACAATAACGCGCTTGCCATCGATCACTCGTGAAATTTCTTGTACAGTCATTTCCTACACCCTCCTCGTTTAGTAAACCGTTTCTTTAAAGAAGAATCCTGTGTCTAACGGACGATTTACTGGTTGCATTTCTTCTATTTCTTTATATAGAGCATCTTTCACGTCATAATACGCATCACGATCTTCTACGCATAAATCAATCGCTTGACGATATTTCTTCGTTACTTCAATAATGTATTCAGAACTTTTTAGTACACCATCGATTTTTAAGCTGTCAACTTCAGCTTCGATTAGTTCCTCTAATTCATCGATGAAACAAATATCGTTCGGACTCATAATATGAGTACCATTTTCATCTTCATAGATTGGATATTTATTATTACGCTCTGGGTCATATAAGAACATATTCTCTTCATATTTTTTCTTTTCAATGTCAAGATTACGTCCTTGATACTCAAAGTAGTTTCCTACTAATGAACGCTTCGATTGGAACATACAAGTCATACCGTGAATTTGTACTTCTAGTTCCACTTCAGCATTTTCTTTTAAATCAACAATTTCATCTAAGCTCAGCTCACGAGCTAATACAGCACGCTTCGCTCCTCTTTGGCCCCAGTAATTACAAGTGAACCAATTCGTTGCTGTCGTTTCTGTATTCCAGTGCAACTGCATATTTGGCGCTACTTCGCGAACAGCCATTAATACTGCTGGATCTCCGAAAACAATTGCATCTACATTTACTTCATTTAAAAATGAAACGTAATCTGTTAATTCTTCTACTTTATCGTTGTGGAACATAGCGTTCATTGCTACGTATACTTTCACACCATTTTCATGCGCAATCTTCACAGTTTGTTTTACATCTTCACGTGAAAACTCCCCTGCTAAACGTAAACCAAACTTTTGCTCACCGATCATTACCGCATCTGCTCCTGCTTTCGCAAGAAGTTCGATATCCGCCACCGCTCTTGGCGTTACTAACAATTCAGGTTTCTTCATACCTTGGTCACCCTCTCTTTTTACTAACAGCTACTCCATCACCAATTGGGAAAATCGTTGTATCATATCCTTCATGGTTCATAAGCCACTCATTGTACGTCTTAATACGACGGATTAAACCACGTGTACGTCTGTTTTCAATCTTCTCTTTTGTCGTTACAAGACCATGGTACATAACATTATCTGAAATAATTACGCCACCAGGATTTAATAACGGTTCATATAAGTCAAAAAAGCGACGATACTGTCCTTTTGCTGCATCAATAAAAATAACGTCAAATGTCCCGTGTTCTTTTACTTGTTCATCTGTCTCTAACGCATCACCGTAAATAACTGAAATACGATCTGTTACTGGGGAACGTTCTATATATTCAAGTGCTTTTTCATATCGCTCACGATTGCGCTCAACTGTCACAATACGTGAATTTGGAATAGCTTGCATCATACGAATACTAGAATAACCGATTGCTGTTCCAAGTTCTAAAATGCTTTTCGGTCCAATTAAACGTAAAAATTGCAGCATAAATTCCATTCCAAGTCGATCCATAATCGGCACATGATTTTCTGTTGCATATTCTTCCATTTCAAGAATTAATTTATCTTTCGGATCAATAAATGATAATAGGTACTCGTTAACTGCATCCTCCATAAATGGTCCTCCTTATTTACATGGAGAAGTGCCTCTATGACGTCTTTTCCCACATAGAATGCAATAAAAATACAAGCCAGCTTTACCCTTAGCTTGTACGTCCCGTTTTGATATTAAAAACGATTCTTCTGCCAGTTTTTAACCCGATATATTTTACCACAAAAAAGAGGGATGTGCGACTTTTTTCGCTATCCCTCCCCATTTCACTGTTTTTTCGTAATGTATTTTTGCTTTAATGCATTATGCTCTTCTAATGTTTTCGCATAGTACACTTCACCACTTGGTGCAGCTAAGAAATAATAATAATCTGTTTGCGCAGGTTCTAACGCAGCTTCCACTGAATGTTTACCAGAGTTTGCGATCGGCCCTACCGGCAATCCTTTTACAACATACGTATTGTACGGTGAGTTGACCTTTAAATCTTCGTATAATACACGTTGTTTATGCTTTCCAAGTGCATATAATACCGTTGGATCCGTTTGAAGCGGCATACCTTTTGCTAAACGATTATAAAAGACACTAGAGATCTTTTGACGATCTGTAAAACCAGTTGCCTCTTCTTCAATAAGTGAAGATAATGTTAAAAGCTGATGAACATCCCAATTCTTCGCTTTCATTTTCGCCTCATTTTGAACAATGATTGCATTTGTTTTCTCAAGCATCGGAATTACAATTTCTTCTAACGTTGTATCTTTCTTATAAAACGAATACGTTGCAGGATATAAATAACCTTCTAATGGGTATTTAATATTACTATCAAAGATTTTATCCGTTAATAACTTCGGATACTTTTGCTGCATTTTTTGAATAAATGCTTTATCGTTTAATTGACGCGTAACATCATCTTTATTCCACTTTAGTTCTGTCGCAATCGTTTCTGCAATTTCAGTTACTTGCGCCCCTTCTTTAATCGTCACTTTATAAAGAGCTGGACGATGCACGTTGCCAGATGACATTTGTTCGATCACATCTTCAGCATTCATTGAAGGGTTTAATAAATATGTACCTGCTTGTAAACTTTTCGATTTAGCCTTTGTATAAAAACTAAAAACTGTACCGTTTTTTACAGCGCCTTTTTCTTCTAAAATTTCTCCAATTTTACTTGTAGATAATCCTTTCGGAATTTCTACTTCAATCTCTTTTTTATTCCCGCTATCAACTGGTCCTAATGCGGATGAAATATACGCATAGACTGAACCACAAACTAAAAGCAGTGCAATAATCGAAAATAAAAAGATGCGTCTACGCTTCTTTTTCACTTGATTCTCTATCAAAACATTTCCTCCTTACTTAATTGTAGACCGTATGTACACCTTTCTATACAGCACGATGTAAAAACGCAACAAATTCACTTATCTTTTTTTAATAGACACTTTATTTTTCTACAATCCGTCTCATTATACTACAAAGACTTACACAGTTTCGACAAAAAATCTTTCATTTTACATATAAATACAAAAAAAGATGGACTGTATGTCGTCCATCTTTTCAGTACTTATTATTCAGCTTCTTGCTCATCAGCAAGAGTGTTGAACATTTCTTGTACCATTTCCCACTCTTCTTCAGATTCGATTGGAAGTAAGCTTCCGCCCTCTTCTTCATTTTGCTCATAAGCCATTGCATCATAAATTGGGTCTCCATCTTCGTCTACTTCACCGATTGGAGAGAAGACTACATATGATTTTTTACCAAATTTTTCAGCATCAAAAGTGAAAATAATTTCACATAAATGTTCGTTACCTTTTTCGTCTACAATTGTAATTTGATTTTCTTCCATTTTGGTCACCTCTTATTTACTATCTAAAAATCCTTGTAAGATTACGACTGCAGCCATCTTATCGATTACTTGTTTTCGCTTCTTACGACTTACATCAGCTGAAATGAGTAGACGTTCCGCTGCCATCGTTGACAAACGCTCGTCCCACATTACAACGTCTAATTGTAACAGCTCTCGTAGGTTTTCTGCAAATTGTTGGCACGCTTCACCACGTGGGCCAATTGTACCATTCATATTTTTAGGTAAACCTACTACTATTTTATCCACATTGTACTGCTTTACTAACTCAGAAATACGATCAAAACCAAAGTGACCTCGTTCTTCGTTAATCTTAATTGTTTCTAATCCTTGTGCTGTCCAGCCCATTTCGTCGCTAATTGCAACTCCGACTGTTTTTGTACCTACATCTAAACCTAATATCCGCATAAACTACTCCTCACGATGATGTTTCAAGTAAGACTTCACAAGCTCTTCAATAATCTCATCACGTTCAAGCTTGCGAACGATGCTACGTGCATCTTTATGGCGAGGTATGTATGCTGGGTCTCCACTTAATAAATAACCGACGATTTGGTTAATCGGATTATAGCCTTTTTCTTGAAGTGCATCATACACAGTTAAAAGTACATCATTTACATGGACACTCTGTTTTTCATCTTGAATGCTAAACTTCATTGTTTTATCAAAACCGTCCATTTCAAGCACCTCACTTATATAGTAAGTATAGGGAGAAGAACTTCTCCTCTCCCTACCATTGTACACTACTATCTCTTTATTTTGAAACAGATTTAACGTACTCTTGTACAAATGCTAAAGCTTCTTCGACTTGAGCTGGGTTTTTTCCGCCTGCTTGTGCCATATCAGGACGGCCACCACCGCCACCGCCGCAACGAGAAGCTACTTCTTTCACAAGTTTACCAGCATGGTAACCTTGGCCAATTAAGTCTTTCGTTACACCTGCTAGGATATTTACTTTATCGTCATTAACAGACACTAATACAACAACTGCCGACTCTAATTTATTTTTTAGATCATCCATCATCGTACGTAAGTTGTTCATATCTGCGACATTTACTTTCGCTGCTAATACATTCACACCATCAACTGTCATTACAGAATCAGTTAAGTTTCCAGCTTCGATATTGCTTAATTTCGCAGCAAGAGATTCATTTTCTTTTTGCAGTTGTTTTACTTCGGCAAATAGACCATCAACTCTTGTTAAAATATCTTTCGGATTTGTTTTCATTTTTCCTGCTGCTTCTTTTAATAAACCTACTTGATCGTTCATTAATTCGTATGCAGACTTACCAGTTACTGCTTCAATACGACGAGTTCCTGCACCGATACCAGACTCAGCAACGATTTTGAAAATACCGATAGAAGCTGTATTATCAACGTGACAACCACCACAAAGCTCTAAGCTGTAATCGCCAACTTGTACAACGCGTACAACATCACCGTATTTTTCACCGAATAATGCCATTGCGCCCATTTCTTTCGCTTCTTCGATTGCTTTTTGAGAAATCTCAACATCAATACTTTCCCAAATTTTCTCGTTTACCATACGCTCAATTTTTTCTAATTCGTCAGCTTGTACTTGACCGAAGTGAGAGAAGTCAAAGCGTAAACGTTCAGAAGTTACAAGAGAACCTGCTTGGTTAACGTGTGTTCCAAGTACATCTTTTAATGCTTGGTGTAGTAAGTGAGTTGCTGTATGATTTTTCACAACGCTACTACGGTTTTTCGTATCGATAATAGCTTTCACAGCCGCATCTTTCGTTAATGTACCTTCTTCAACAACAACTTTGTGTAAGTTTTGACCATTTGGTGCTTTTTGCACGTCTTTTACAAGAACTTTCACGCCATCAGCAAGAAGGTAACCACGGTCTGCAATTTGTCCACCGCTCTCAGCATAGAATGGTGTTACATCAAGCATTAATTGTCCTTCTTCACCAGCTTGTAAGCTGTCTGTGTATTCGCCGTTTTTCACAAGTGCAACAACGTTACTTTCTGTTGCAACTGTACCGTAACCAACGAACTCACTCGCTACTTTAACTTCTCCAAGTACACCGCCTTGAACTTGCATTGAGTCAACGTCTTGACGAGCAGCACGTGCACGCTCACGTTGTTTTTCCATTTCATTTTCGAAGCCTTCTTGGTCAACTGTCATACCAGCTTCTTCTGCATATTCTTCTGTTAATTCGATTGGGAAACCGTATGTGTCATATAGACGGAACGCATCTACTCCAGAAATAACAGTTGTTTTTTCTTCTTTTGCTTTTGTAATAACTTCAGCTAAAATTGCTTCACCATCATGAAGTGTTTCATGGAAACGCTCTTCTTCGTTTTTCACAACTTTCGCAATGAAATCTTTCTTTTCAAGTACTTCTGGATAGAAGTCTTTCATTACTTCTCCAACAACCGGTACTAATTCAAACATGAATGGACGGTTAATGTTTAATTTCTTCGAATAACGAACAGCGCGGCGTAATAAACGACGTAATACATAACCACGGCCTTCGTTAGAAGGAAGAGCACCGTCACCAACAGCAAATGTTACTGTACGGATATGGTCAGCAATTACTTTAAATGCCATATCTTTTTCTAAATCGCCATTACGATATTTCTCACCAGAAATTGATTCTGTTGCACCAATCATCGGCATGAATAGATCTGTATCAAAGTTCGTAGGCACATCTTGAACGATAGATGTCATACGTTCTAGACCCATCCCTGTATCAATGTTTTTCTTAGGAAGTGGTGTATATGAACCATCTGGATTATGATTAAATTGAGAGAATACAAGGTTCCATACTTCTAAGTAACGCTCGTTTTCTCCGCCTGGATATAATTCTGGGTCACTAAAGTCATTACCGTAAGCTTCTCCGCGGTCATAGAAAATCTCTGTATTCGGTCCACTTGGTCCTTCACCGATATCCCAGAAGTTTTCTTCTAAGCGGATAATACGCTCTTTTGGAACGCCCATTTTCTCATTCCAAATTGTGAATGCTTCTTCATCTTCTGGATGGATTGTAACTGATAGTAATTCTTTATCGAATCCGATCCATTTGTCGCTCGTTAAGAATTCCCAAGCCCATGTAATTGCTTCTTCTTTGAAGTAATCACCAATTGAGAAGTTTCCTAACATTTCAAAGAATGTATGGTGACGAGCTGTTTTCCCTACGTTTTCAATATCGTTTGTACGAATTGATTTTTGAGCATTTGTAATACGTGGATTTTGTGGGATTACACGTCCATCAAAATATTTTTTTAATGTTGCTACACCACTATTAATCCATAGAAGAGATGGATCTTCATGTGGAACTAGTGATGCACTAGGTTCTACTGCATGTCCTTTTTCTTGGAAAAAGTCTAAAAACATTTGACGAATTTGTGCGCCTGTTAGTTGTTTCATTGTATTTTCCTCCTTAAATATAAAAAACTCCCGCCCCTATAAAAGGGACGAGAGTTAACTCGCGATACCACCCTAATTATGAATTGACTACAATAACAATCAATTCATCACCTCATGGTGCCGTAACGTGGCAAGACGGCAGTGATTAGCTGCTCTCAGGATTAGCTTTCTGTTACCCTTCATTTAAAGCTTCTTTCAGCCATATGGAAGCTTCTCTCTATAAATGGACTGTAACGTACTTGTTCCGTCATTGATTTAATGTATTATATGACTAAATATAATAGAATTCTCTTAAGTTTGTCAATGTAGATAATCATTTATATTGTATTAATCGCTTATTAATCATAGGTATTCTACTATTCATTCTTAACAGCCTTTTCATATATTATGCAGTTCATTAATAAATCGTACTATTTTCATAAAAACATCCGCATAAACTTTTCTGAATATTGTATTTTTGTTACAATTAAATTATTAATAACACAGGAGCGATTACTATGGCAACCTTATTGAATAAAGCTAAAAACATATTAACGACTAACGAAACAATATTGTTTTACGCAGCATGTTCATTAGACATATTTATTTATCGTTCCGTCGCAAGGCCAGGATTGCTAATTTTAACGAACAAAAGACTATTCTTTTACAGGCCAGATGTAAGTAAGAATCCAATATTTGAAGAATACTCTTTCGGAAAAATTTCTAATCTAAAAGAAAAAAAACGTCTTTTCAACAATCAAATTATATTTATGTATGATAACGAATGGAAAAAAATAAAACATATTCAAACAAATGATGTGAACTCCCTCGTTCAAAAGATACACGAGCAGCTTTCTAAATAAATATATGATTAGCCCTCTATTTCTTACATAGAGGGCTTCTATACTTACACATTTTCTTTTTTCAAGAGAGGTCTCACATGAACAATGACAGTACGAATAACTGCTAAAATCGGAACCGATATTAGTAACCCTACAATACCAGCTACTTCCCCCCCAACTAGTAATGCAAGCATAATAATAACAGGATGCATACGAAGTGACTTACCAACAATGTAAGGCGATAAAATGTTACTTTCCACAAATTGCAAAATAGCAATCGTAATCCCCGCCTTAATAAGTAAACTCGTTGATACTGTTGCTGCAATCATTAACGTCGGGATCGCTCCTAAAATAGGACCAAAGTACGGGATTATATCCGTTACCCCAATAATAATGCCAAGCAATAATGGATATTTCATACCGATAAACCAAAAAGAAAGAGCTGATACTCCCCCTAATACTAAACAAACAAATAACTGTCCTCGAATATAACTTCCAAGTGACTTATCAATTTCTTTCGCAAGCATTTGCCCCATACCTCGCCATTTACTTGGGACTAGTTTCCAAAAGATATGATAAAACTCACCATAATCTTTTAATATGTAAAATACAATGAACGGTATTAAGAAAATAATGAGCAATGAATCGAGTACACCACGAGCTGTACTCATCACTTTATTTAAAAGCGCTTGAATCTTCGTTTCCACACCCACAAAAAGTTGTTTCACCTTTTCATGAATGAACGAAGGGAAATTCGCTGTTTGTTCTGTAACGCCATCCATCCACGAATCGTACATCTTTGTAAACTGCGGAAATTGTTCATTAATCTCTTGTAACTGTTTAATAACGACTGGTGTTCCTTTATAAATCCCATAACCAATTCCGCCGAAGAAAAGGATATAAATGAGCAAAATGGCAAGTGTACGGGGCATCCCTTCCTTATGAATTTTTTCAATTAAAGGGTGCAATAAATACGCAATAAAACAGGCGATAAGAAACGGCGTAATTGCTACTTTAAATACAAAAATAATCGGTGCCCATAGTGGCTTAATTTTTAAAAAGACGAGCAAACAAAGAAAAACAAGTAACAATAATCCTAAACGATATATCCAAATGATTTTAAGATTCTTCACATGAAAAACCTCCTCCACCTTTATTTTGAAAATAAATGGGTTAGGTTATGTGTGAAACTTTTAAAATCTTTTCATACGGACCATACTGTTTTTTAAAGACGTACATATAAATAACATAACAAGGACAACCACCCCTGAGAATACAGCATGAAATAATGTAATCAGGAGGGCTAATTATGGTTTTGTTTATGCTTGGATTATCAGCACTTTTTATGATTCTTGAATGGATTTGTATCGGCTTTGGTATTTGGAAGGGGTTCTTTATTCGTTCCTCACGTAAAGAAAAAGCGAAGCAATTATGGCAGTATGGAATACTTGGCGTTGGCTGTTACGGTTTATCTTATCTTTTCTCAGAAATTGGACTTTTTTATTTGCATATGAGTGCATAAAAAAACTCCCTTGTCTATAAGGGAGTTTTTCACTTTATCGAAATGATTATAAGTAAGACTTAATCATCTTACGTGCTTTTTTCATATTGCGTTTTGAAAATACATCTTGCTTACGAGCATATTGATATGCTGCAGCTCCAACACCTAATGCGATTAATGAATTGCGTAGATTCAAAGTAAATCCCCCTTTTCGTTATCCGATCGTTCTTTCATTCTCATCAAATAAATCATCAAGAGAGCTTAATGAACCATCTTCCTCAACTTGATGCGTATGGATTTTCCCCTTTGAAACCGATAATTCGATATAACAATTCCAGCAATAAAATTGGTTGACACCTATTTTTCCAATGTCTTTCCCTTTGCAATTTGGACAAATGAACATATGGCTTTCATCTCCTTACAGTCTCCCAGATTCTATTCGCCATTATGTCCAAACCGCATTCATTTATACATTGCTGGAGCCTTTCAACGCTATGCGTTTGAAAGTTTCACTATATAATTTCACCTTGTTACATGAAATCATACGGTGAAATGTTTTCCACGTCCATTTCCTCGCCATTAACTGTGACCATCTGTACTTCTCCTTGTGATTCCTGCAAGCGACTAGCTAAAGTTGTTTGACGCATTGCATCATCAAGGCGATTTACACCAGATTGGAAAGCTACTTCCTCTCCGCAAATAATAAGGAACTTCTTACTTCTTGTAATGCCCGTGTAAATTAAATTACGGCGTAACATACGGTTGTAACTTTTCACAATCGGCATAATAACAATCGGAAATTCACTACCTTGTGATTTATGAATGGAACAACAATATGCATGTGTAATTTGATTTAAATCCGGCTTTGTATACGTTACCTCAATTCCATCAAATGAAACGATAATCATATCTTGTTGCTCGACGTTTTCTTTCGCATAAAACACCGAAACAATTTCTCCGATATCACCATTAAACACTTGGCTCTCCGGCTGATTAACAAGTTGCAGTACTTTATCGCCTCTTCGGTATACAACATCACCGTACTGGATTTCTTTACTCTTTTCCCTTTTCGGGTTAAATACTTGTTGCAGCGCTTCGTTTAATACATTAATACCAGCAGGCCCGCGGTACATCGGTGCTAATACTTGAACATCCCTTGCACTAAAGCCTTTTGTTTTAGCGTTTTCGCAAACTTTTTTCACAACCTCAACAATTTGAGCCCCTGTACAGCTGATAAACGAACGATCTTTTTTATTTTGCGCTAAATCTGGTGGGAGTGTGCCGTCTTTGATCGCATGGGCAAGTTGAATAACAGATGAGCCTTCTGCTTGACGATAAATCTCAGTAAGCTTCACTGTCGGAACTGCACCTGCATTTAATAAATCTTTTAATACTTGTCCAGGTCCTACAGATGGCAACTGATCTTCATCACCTACAACGATAACTTGAATATTCGTTGGTAGCGACTTAAATAGCTGATTTGCGAGCCAAATATCAACCATTGAAAATTCATCGATAATAAGGAGCTTACCTTGGACAGGATCCGTTTCATTACGCTGGAAAGATCCTTCTGGCGTCCAGCCAAGCAAACGGTGAATTGTGCAAGCTGGAAGTCCTGTCGATTCACTCATCCGCTTCGCTGCTCTTCCTGTTGGAGCTGTTAATAGTATTGGAAATGGATTATCATCACTGTATTCATTCGGATTTAACGATAATCCGTGAAGTGACGCATACATTTCAACAATCCCTTTAATAACGGTTGTTTTTCCTGTTCCTGGTCCACCTGTTAATAACATCATCGGTTTATGAAGTGCCGTTTGAATCGCTTCTTGCTGAAACGGTGCATATTGTACATTCAACTGTTCTTCAATTTCACCTAATGTTTTTAACACTTCTGCTTCAGGAAATGAAGGTGTTTCCTCTTGATTCATCAATCGACGAATAGACTTTACAACACCTTTTTCAGAGTAGAATAAAGTTGCTAAATACACTCGTTCTTCTTCTATGATGACTTTCCCTTCACTTTGCATCGTTTCAATACAACCTATAATATCTTCTTCAGTCACTCTTCCTTCTTGATTGTTTAAAAGTGACATCGTTTCTCTTACAAGTTGATCTTTCCTCATATAAACGTGACCAAGTTGCAATGAGACATTCTCTAATGTGTAAAAACATCCCGCTCGTACACGGTCGTCGTGATTACCCGATATCCCTAACGCACGCCCTATATCATCCGCTCGTCCAAAACCAATCCCGTCCACTTCTTCAATAAGTTGATACGGATTATTACGAATCACTTCTAATGTCATCTCTTTATATTGCTGGTAAATCTTAATAGAAAGTTTCGTTCCAAAACCGTAACCATTTAAAAAGCTCATTACTTTCTCTAATCCTTGATGTTCAACAATCGTCTCATATATTTCCTGAGCCTTTTGTTTGTTAACAACACCATTTAACGCCTCAGGGTCATCCATAATTTTAGAAATAGCATGTTCCCCGAGATGATCCACAATTTTTTCCGCTGTACGCTTTCCTATCCCTTTAAATAAATCACTCGCTAAATATTGCACCATACCTGCTTTTGTTTGCGGCAATTCTTTTTTAAATGTTTCAACCATATATTGTTTTCCATACTTTGGATGGTCCTTAAAGTGACCTGTCAATGTAAACACTTCATCTTCATGCATGCGGGGAAAATGACCGTTTATCATTACTTTCTTTTCGTCATACGTTTCATTCGTTTCAATGACTTTCATACTGACAACGGAATAGAGGTTTTCTTCGTTGTGGAAAATGGTATGAAGAACTTGCGCTTTTATAAATTTTTTCTCTTCCTCAAACAAATCCATTGCATGTTGATTTCCCATCTTTCCTCTCCTTTCCGATATTTTCACTTTAATGAGCAGTACATCCCCCACCTTTTTAGATGAGGGATAACTACCCATTAAACTATATTTTTATCTTATTCAGCTTCTTGCTCTAATAAACGAACGCCATTACCAGCTAAAAAGTGATCTGGCTGAATTTCAGTTGCTTTCTTAAATAAAGCGAGAGCTTTCTCGTTATTTTCTTCAAATACGTAAGCAACACCTAAATTGTAATACGCATCTGCATGCTCTTCATCCATTTCTAATACCTTTTCAAAATAAGGTTTCGCCTCTTGAATATGTTCTAGTCGCGCAAAGCAAAGTCCGCACTGGAATACAGCTTCTACATCATTTTCATCTAATTCTGTTGCTCTTTGTAAGAATGGTAGTGCAAGACGATCATTTCCAAGCTGTACATGTGTAATACCTAACATAAATGTTACATCAGCTGATTGTAATCCAGCTTGCATTGCTTGTTCGAATACAGCTTTCGCCTCAGTAAATTGCTCTTGGCCATAATATACGTTTCCTAAGCCATAATAAGCAGCTGCAGATTTATCATCTAACTCTAATGCACGTTTATAAAATAAAATCGCTCGCTCACTATCACCTAATACGTCTAATAAATTTGCAAAATTAATGTATCCAAGCGCATCTTTCGGATTTTCTTCAATTGCTTCTGTAAAATTTTTAGCCGCTTCTTCCCAATTTCCTTCTTGCATATATTGAATACCTGTTTCAAGTTTGTTTGACATGTCCTTCACCTCTACAACAAATTATAACAAAGAATGTATTTTCCAAGCGAACGAAAATTCGCTTTATGTAAAAGAAACCTCTAACCGCTAATCGGCAGAGGCTTCTCATTTATCCTAAATAATCCAATTTCTTACCACTACGGTATACTTCATCAATTGTAGCACCGCCTAAGCACTCATCTCCATCATAGAAAACGACTGCTTGTCCTGGTGTAATTGCACGAATTGGCTCATCACAAAGAATACGAACTGTATTTTCATCAACGATTTGAACCGTTACTTTATTGTCTTCTTGACGATAACGGAATTTCGCCGTGCACTTAAATTCTGTTTCTTTTTCTTTGTTACTTACCCATCCTACATTCGTAGCAATAACTTCATCACCATATAGAAGTTCGTTATGGAATCCTTGATCAACATATAAAATGTTTTCTTTTAGATTTTTTCCAACAGCAAACCATGGATCACCATTACCACCAATTCCAAGACCATGACGTTGTCCAATTGTATAATACATTAAACCGTCATGCTTCCCTTTCACTTCACCAGATAATGTTTGCATTACACCTGGTTGTGCTGGTAAGTAGTTACTTAAGAAATCTTTAAAGTTACGCTCACCAATGAAGCAAATACCTGTACTATCTTTTTTCGCCGCTGTCGCTAAGCCAGCTTCTTTCGCCATTTCACGAATTTGTGGTTTCTTCAGTTCACCTAACGGGAACATTGTTTTTGATAATTGCTCTTGGCTTAATTGATTTAAGAAGTATGTTTGATCTTTATTGTCATCAACGCCGCGAAGCATTTTATATTCGCCGTCCATATAAGCAACGCGTGCATAATGACCTGTTGCTACATAATCGGCACCAAGCGCAATTGCATGCTCTAAAAATGCTTTAAATTTAATTTCTTTATTACACATTACATCTGGGTTTGGTGTACGACCAGCTCGGTACTCATCTAAGAAGTACGTAAATACTTTATCCCAGTATTGTTTTTCAAAGTTTACTGCATAATACGGAATACCAATTTGGTTACACACTTCAATTACATCATTGTAATCTTCTGTTGCTGTGCAGACACCATTCTCATCTGTATCATCCCAGTTTTTCATAAAAATTCCGATTACATCATAACCTTGCTCTTTTAATAAAAGTGCTGCTACAGATGAATCGACGCCACCGGACATTCCGATGACAACGCGTGTTTCGTGAGGTAGTTTGTTCATCATGTCACCTCCCATGCTAATTTTGTGTTAATCGCTTCACGATTTTCACTGTTTCGTACGCCGCTTTTTCAATTTGCTCTTTCGTATTTCCAAGTCCAAAACTAAAGCGTACGGATGAACGTATTTGATCGGAATCTTTTCCAAACATCGCTACTAATACATGTGATGGATCAATCGAACCAGCTGTACAAGCAGAACCACTTGATACTGCAATGCCAGCTAGGTCTAAGTTCACAAGAAACGGTTCAATGTTCATTCCTGTAAAACTTACATTAAGTACATGCGGTAAGCGATGTTCTAAGTTTCCGTTTACCTCGAAAGTAATGCCTTCATTTTTGAAGACAGATACCATTATATCTTTAAACTCTTCATATTGGGCATTTTTTTGCTCACGAGTTTTTTCAGCTATAAGAATTGCATGCTGAAGCCCAGCAATACTAGGCACATTTTCCGTACCAGCACGGCGTTTTCTTTCTTGCTCTCCACCTATTAATAACGGCTCAAATTTCACATTTGCACCAGCGAATAAGAACCCTACACCTTTTGGCCCATTAATTTTATGAGCTGAAATTGATAATAAATCAATACCAAACTCTTTCACGTCAATTTCTACTAAACCGTAAGCTTGTACCGCATCTGTATGGAAATAAGCTTGATGCTCTTTTAGCAACTTTCCTATTTCCACAATTGGTTGCATTGTCCCTACTTCATTATTCCCAAACATAACAGATACAAGAATCGTCTCTTCTGTTAATGCCTTTTGTATGTCAGAAACTTGAATGCGTCCTGTTTCATCGACAGGTAAATATGTCACTTCAAACCCTTCACGCTCTAACAATTCGCACGTATGCAAAATCGCATGATGTTCAATTTGCGTCGTTATTATGTGGTTACCTTTATGACGGTTCGCACGTGCTACACCTATAAGCGCTAAATTATCAGCTTCTGTACCACCGCTCGTAAATATAATTTCATTCGGATTCGCATGAATGCTGCGTGCACACACTCGTCTCGCCTCATCTACTGTGTGACGAGTTTGACGTCCATAAAAGTGAATACTAGACGGGTTCCCGAATATTTCTGTCATATATGGAATCATCTTTTCGACCACTTCTGGGTGAGTCGGAGATGTCGCAGCATGATCTAAGTAAATGCGTTCCATTAAATCTCCTTCTTTCCAAATCGTTTCACAAGGAATTAAATGTAAAACATATAGCCCCCGTGATTTTCTTCCTCATAACGTACTAAATCTTCTAACGTTGTACTATCTAACACTTCTTGCACGGCATCACGAACACGCATCCATAACTGGCGCTGTGCTGGCTCTTCTTCTTCTATCATTTCTACAACACTAATCGGTCCCTCTAATACACGGATTACATCCCCAGCTGTAATGTTAGCCGGTTGATCAGATAATACATATCCGCCATATGCCCCGCGCGTACTCTTTACAAGACGAGCGTTACGAAGTGGTGAAATTAATTGCTCTAAGTAATGCTCGGATAAGTCATGCGCCTGCGCAATTGATTTTAATGAAATTGGACCTTCACCAAACTTTTTTGCAAGATCAATCATAATTGTTAAGCCATAGCGGCCTTTTGTTGAAATCTTCATCTATTTTGCACCTCTTTTCAAATTTTCACTTCTATTGGTTATATCTTATTTATAAAAAGAACACAATTTAAAATCCTATGAAATTATAGCATAATATAGTATTATAAGAAATTTCAACTTGTGTATCAAAATGATAACATAAAATCACATTGAAAAACTCGGAAATTATTACAATTGAAAGAAAAATGAAAATATTCATCTTCATTTTTCCCATAAAACAGCATCCTATTTCAAATTTCGTAGAAAAAAATGATACGATAGAACGAGATTATATATTAAGGGAGACGGTCTAAATGAAACAACCACTCGCACATCGAATGCGCCCTACAAATATTCAAGAAATTATTGGGCAACAACATTTAGTTGGTGAAGGAAAGATTTTATGGCGAATGGTCCAAGCAAATCATTTTCAATCTATGATTTTATACGGTCCTCCAGGTACAGGAAAAACATCCATTGCCAGTGCAATTGCAGGAAGTACCGGTACCCCGTTTCGTCTATTAAACGCTGTTACTCACAATAAAAAAGATATGGAAGTTGTCGTACAAGAAGCAAAGATGCATCGACACCTCGTTTTAATTTTAGATGAAGTTCACCGTCTAGATAAAGCAAAGCAAGACTTTCTATTACCTCACTTAGAAAGCGGACTTCTTACTTTAATTGGTGCAACGACAAGTAATCCATTCCATGCAATAAACTCCGCTATTCGAAGCAGGTGTCAAATTTTCGAATTACACGCACTAACAGAAGATGATATTTTAATTGGGTTAAAAAGAGCTTTAGAAGATAAAGAAAAAGGCCTTGGAGAATATGCTGTAACGGTAACAGATGAAGCACTACATCATTTTGCAAATGCCTCTGGTGGTGATATGCGTTCCGCTTATAACGCACTTGAACTTGCTGTATTATCTAGCTTTACTACAGACGATCAAGCGGCTGAAATCACACTCGAGATTGCAGAAGAATGCTTACAAAAGAAGAGCTTCGTTCACGACAAAGGCGGCGATGCTCATTATGACGTATTATCAGCATTTCAAAAATCAGTACGCGGAAGTGATGTAAATGCAGCGCTCCATTATTTAGCACGCCTTATTGAAGCAGGTGATTTACAAAGTATTGGCAGACGCCTTCTTATTATGGCTTATGAAGATATTGGACTTGCTAGCCCACAAGCTGGACCGCGTACACTAGCTGCAATTGAATCAGCTGAACGAGTTGGATTCCCAGAAGCACGCATCCCACTTGCAAATGCCGTTATAGAGCTATGCTTATCACCAAAATCAAATTCAGCTTATAAAGCACTTGATGCTGCATTACACGATTTACGCAACGGTCAAACAGGTGACATTCCAAGCCATTTAAAAGATAGTCATTACAAAGGCGCAGAATCACTCGGAAGAGGCATTGGATATTTATATCCACACGACCATCCAAATGGCTGGGTAAGGCAACAATACTTACCTGATAAAATAAAAAACAAGCAATATTATAAACCGAAAACGACAGGGAAATTTGAGCAAGCACTTTCTACTGTTTATGAAAGATTACAAACTTCGAATAAAACGAAAAATAAAGGGTAACATAAACGAAAACGTCACCATTATGGAGGCTTCGCTTATGAAAACACGTCAAGATGCATGGACAAAAGAAGATGATCTCCTTTTAGCAGAAACTGTTTTGCGACATATTCGCAGCGGAAGTACACAAATAAAAGCGTTTGATGAAGTCGGCGATACGTTGAACCGGACTTCAGCAGCTTGCGGCTTTAGATGGAATGCTGAAGTAAGGCCGAATTACGAAGATGCTGTGCAGCTTGCGAAGAAACAACGTAAAGAATTAAAGCGCTCTGAAGCTAAAATAGAAAAAAATCAGTTCACGAAAACGAAACAACTCGTAATCGATGCTGAGTTTTCTGAAGATATTACGCCAAGTAAACAAGAACTTACGATGCAAAATGTCATCTCATTTTTGCAAAACTTGGAGCATAATAACCCTTCACTCGCAAAGTTGCAAACTGAAAATGATGTATTACAAGCTCAGCTCACTTCTCTGCAAAAAACGAATCATGAACTTGAAACGAAATTAGCGGTACTCACAAAAAAACAACAAGCAATCGAAGAAGATTACGCGATGCTTGTTCGAATTATGGATCGTGCTCGAAAACTTGTTTCGGTCGAAGAGCAAGAAGAGCAAATTGCCCCGATTTTCAAAACCGATCAAAACGGGAATTTAGATATTATTTATTCTGCTGAGAATTAAAAACAGGGATGTCACTTTTTTGACTGAGTGACATCCCTGTTTGTTTTCGGTAAATCATATATATACATGTCGGTAAATGAAATTATATCAACGATTTTTCGAATATATCTATCACAACTTGCAATATATCAACGATTCGACAAAGGATATCGATTTAACGACAAAGATTGACAATAACATTCCTCCTTGTCATACAAGGAAACTCCTAAAACGGATTAGATATTTTTTACTAAAATGTTATTATAAACATATACCTTTAAAGGGGGATGGTTGCTATTTCATTAATAATCTTCAAAATAACTCTTGGCCTTCTCGTCCTGACTTTAGCTCTTTTCACCATTAACAGTCTAAAAAAGACTTCCGCCTATAAATCAGATAAATATGATTATTACTTACTAACCTTACTTACATTTGAACTAGTAGTGATGCAAGTATCCATATTTCTTTAATACATAAAAAAAAAGCGTATATCCAAAATGGATATATGCTTTTCTTTTATTCTTGCCCTACACGTTTCACTTCTACATTTTTAATACGTTCACGTACAACGTGACTTGCCATAATTAAGCCTGCCACAGATGGTACGAATGCATTTGATGAAGGCGGTAATTTCGCTTTACGAATTTTTGCATTCTCGTCTGGTACGATTTCTTTACGTACTTCTTCACGAATTACGATTGGGTTTTCGTCAGAGAAGACAACTTTTACACCTTTTTTAATACCCTCTTTACGAAGCTTCGTACGAATTACTTTCGCAATTGGATCTGTATGTGTTTTAGAAATGTCCGCAATACGGAAACGAGTTGGGTCCATTTTATTTGCTGCACCCATACATGAGATAATTTTAATTTTACGACGTAAACATTGTTTAATTAAATGGATTTTGAACGTAATCGTATCAGATGCATCCACTACGAAATCTAAACCGTGTTTAAAGAACTCTTCATATGTTTCATCTGTATAAAACATTTCTAGTCCAATTACTTCACATTCCGGATTAATGTCTGCAATACGCTCTTTCATTAATTCTACTTTTGAACGTCCTACAGTAGATACTAAAGCGTGAATTTGACGGTTTACGTTTGTAATATCTACAACGTCTTTATCAACTAATACGAGACGTCCTACTCCAGAACGCGCTAACGCTTCAGCTGAAAATGAACCTACGCCGCCAATTCCTAAAATACCGACTGTACTATTTTTTAATATTTCAAGTCCTTCTTTACCGAAGGCTAATTCATTACGTGAAAATTGATGTAACATTCAGCTCTACACTCCTATTACAAAAATGGTCTACCATGTATTCTAGCGTTTTTCCGACTATTTGTATAGAAAAAGTTATAGAATTCCTAAAAATACATATTTCGATAATGAAAACATAGTGTAAACCGGGATTTTGTTTCTTCTTTTAATTATCCATTAAAAAAGTCTAGATGGTTATAGTATAACCATCTAGACCCTATTCTTACTTTTCTTCTTTTAAGCTTAATTTTAAGTTTAACTCTTCAAGCTGTGCTTCTGCAACTGGGCTTGGAGCTTCTGTTAATAAGCAGCTTGCGCTTGCTGTTTTTGGGAATGCAATTGTATCACGAAGGTTCGTACGGCCTGCAAGTAACATAACAAGACGATCTAAACCTAATGCGATTCCGCCGTGTGGTGGTGTACCGTATTCGAATGCTTCTAATAAGAATCCGAATTGCTCTTGCGCTTCTTCTTGTGAGAATCCAAGTGCTTTGAACATTTTTTCTTGTACGTCACGCTCGTAAATACGAAGTGATCCACCACCAAGCTCATAACCGTTTAATACAAGGTCATATGCTTGTGCACGTGCTTTTTCTGGTGCTGTTTCTAGTAGCTCAACGTCTTCACGGAATGGCATTGTGAATGGGTGATGAGCTGCGAAATAACGATCTGCATCTTCATCGTACTCAAGAAGTGGCCAATCAGTTACCCATAGGAAGTTAAATTTACTTTCATCAATTAACTCAAGCTCTTTACCTAGACGTAAACGAAGTGCGCCTAAGCTATCTGCAACAACGCTCTTCTTATCTGCTACGAATAGTAATAAGTCGCCAGCAGTAGCTTCTAATGTGCTCATTAACACATTTGCATCTTCTTCACCGAAGAATTTCGCAATCGGTCCTTTTAGGCCGTCTTCTTCAACTTTAAGCCAAGCTAGACCTTTTGCACCGTATACTTTCACGAATTCAGTTAATGCATCGATGTCTTTACGAGAATATTTACTTGCAGCACCTTTTGCATTGATTGCTTTTACTTGTCCGCCGCTTTCTACAGCACTTGTAAACACTTTAAAGCCACAACCTGCTGCAAACTCAGATAAGTCTGTTAGTTCCATTTCAAAGCGTGTATCTGGCTTATCAGAACCGTAGCGAGCCATTGCATCAGCATATTTCATACGAGGGAATGGTGCACTAACTTCTACACCTTTTGCATCCTTCATAACTTTCGTCATCATACGCTCCATCATTTCTAAAATTTCATCTTGTGTTAAGAATGAAGCTTCGATATCAATTTGCGTGAATTCCGGTTGACGATCCGCACGTAAATCTTCATCACGGAAACAACGTGCTACTTGATAGTAACGCTCAAATCCGCCGACCATAAGAAGCTGTTTAAATAACTGTGGTGACTGTGGTAGTGCATAGAATTCACCATCATGCACACGACTTGGTACTAAATAGTCACGAGCTCCTTCTGGCGTGCTTTTCGTTAAAATTGGTGTTTCTACTTCTAAGAACTCTTCTGTGTCTAAGAAGTTACGAATTGTTTTCGTTACGTCGTGACGCATTTTGAATGTGTTGAACATTACTGGGCGACGTAAGTCTAAATAACGATATTTTAAACGCACATCTTCTGATGCATCTGTATCATCAGCAATGATGATTGGCGTTGTTTTCGCTGCATTTAGTACATTTACTTTTGTTGCTTGTACTTCAATACGACCAGTTGCCATATTGTCATTAATTGCGCCTTCACCACGTTCAACAACTGTACCTTCTACGTGTAATACGTATTCGCTACGAATTGTTTCTGCTACTTCTAACGCTTCTTTTGATGTTTCTGGGTTAAATACAACTTGCACGATACCTGTACGGTCACGTAAATCGATAAAGATTAATCCACCTAAGTCACGGCGTTTTTGTACCCAACCTTTTAATTGAACTGTTTGTCCAACAGCTTCTACTGTTACTTTTCCACATGCATGTGTTCTTTCAGCCACTGTAAGTTCCCCCTATATTAATTTCTCTGCTACGTATGAAGCAAATACATCTAACGCTACTTCTTCTTGTTCACCTGTTGCCATATCTTTTAAGTTAATGATGCCTTTATCTAGCTCATCTTCTCCTAATACAGCTACAAATTTCGCCTTTAGACGATCTGCTGATTTAAATTGTGCTTTCATTTTGCGATCTAAATAATCTTTTTCAACCGACAATCCAGCTTTACGAAGATCGAATGCCACTTTTGCAGCATGGTCTTTCGCTTTTTCACCAAGCGCTACAACGTAACAATCAATGCTATGTTCAAGTGGTAATTCAATGTTTTCAGCTTTTAGCGCCATAATTAAACGTTCAATACTCATTGCAAAACCGATACCTGGCATTTCTGGTCCACCGATTTCTTGTACAAGTCCGTTATAACGGCCACCACCGCTTAATGTAGTGATCGCACCGAAACCTTCTGCCTCACTCATAATTTCAAAAACAGTGTGTTGGTAGTAGTCTAAACCACGCACTAAGTTCGGATCTTTTTCAAATGGAACATCCATCATCGTTAATAGTTCTTGAACTTTGTCGTAGTATACTGCTGAATCTTCGTTTAAGTATTCTGTAATAGATGGTGCTGTTGCCATTAATTCATGGTTACGGTCCTTCTTACAGTCTAAAATTCGAAGTGGGTTCTTTTCTAAGCGAGATTGACAGTCAGAACAGAATTCGCCGATACGTGGCTCAAAGTGTGCGATTAATGCATCACGGTGTGCTTGACGGCTCGCTGCGTCACCTAAACTGTTTAATACAACTTTAATATTTTTCAAGCCCATGCCGCGGTAAAATTCAACAGCAAGTGCAATTACTTCTGCATCAATTGCAGGGTCATTACTGCCGATTGCTTCGATACCGAATTGTACGAATTGACGATAGCGACCTGCTTGTGGTCTTTCATAACGGAACATTTGACCGATATAGTATAATTTCGTTGGTTGTGTTGCATCACCAAACATTTTATTTTCAACGTAAGAACGTACAACAGGTGCAGTACCTTCTGGACGTAATGTTAAGCTACGCTCTCCACGATCTTGGAATGAGTACATTTCTTTTTGTACGATATCTGTCGTATCACCAACACCGCGTAAAAATAGCTCAGTGTGCTCAAAAATTGGTGTACGAATTTCTTTATAATTGTAACGACGGCAAATTTCGCGTGCTTGCCCTTCGATATACTGCCATAACTCAACAGTGCCTGGAAGAATATCTTGCGTTCCGCGTGGGATTTGAATAGACATATTCAGTTCCTCCTCAAATTGTTTTAATCTTAATAAAAATAAAAAAACTCCCGCCTCTACTGTTTAAACAGTAGGGACGAGAGTATTATACCCGTGGTGCCACCCTAATTGAAGCACGTATGCTTCCACTTTTTTAATAACGCTTAAATATGCGTTCATCCCTACTAAGCATATATGCCGTTCAAGTTGAAACCTCTAGAGTGTCATTCAATCAGTCATCATGCAGAAATGTTTTCAGCCTAAGACATTCCTTCTCTTTCCATGTGTATCTCATTTACTCTTCTCTATCAACGGTTATATTCATATGTAAATATAAAATTACTATACGTTTGTTAAGTAGGATTGTCAAGTGCTCTAAGAACGTTCAATCTGCTTCTTTAAACGCTTTACATCTTGAAGAGAAATCCCAAACTCGGAAGCAAGCTCCATTGAAGTATTATTTTGCTCTTTTGAAATAAAATCATGAAAATTCACGTTAAACAGTTGATTTGCACCATTTGTAACAGAATGCCCTTTTTCATTCATACGCATACGTATATCCCTCACATTCAATATGGATGTTTTACTTTTTATTGTTCCATATTGATGAGAGAGTTATACATAACCGAAACTGCTATTGATTCCAAATAAATGAACAAAACATACAACAATGTATAAAAAAGAGAGGATTATATAACCCTCTCTTTTTTATCAACACTATTTACTTTCTACAATTAAGGTCACCGGACCATCATTGATCAAAGAAACGTCCATCATTGCTCCAAACTTTCCTGTTTCCACATGTAATCCTTGTTTACGAACTTCTTCATTAAAGAAATCGTATAAACGCTCTGCATAGTCAGGTTTCGCAGCATCCATAAAGTTTGGACGTCTGCCCTTGCGGCAATCTCCGTATAATGTGAATTGCGAAATAGATAGAACTTGTCCTTCTACATCAAGTACAGAATGATTCATCTTTCCGCTCTCATCTTCAAAAATACGTAAGTTTGCAATTTTTTCCGCAATGTAAGTTGCATCTTTTTCTGTATCTTCGTGCGTAATGCCAACTAGTAATGTTAAACCGAACGGAATTTGTCCTACGATCTCACCGTCTACTGTGACAGACGCTTTCTTTGATCGTTGTAAAACAACTCTCATCTTTCTACACTCCCTATTAATGCATCATGCGTCGTACTGCATAAATTTCTGGAACGCGTTTAATGCGTTCTACTACTTTTTTCAAGTGTTGTAAGTTACGAATCGAGATTGACATATTAATTGTTGCCATTTTATTACGGTCACTTCTACCAGAAACAGCTGAAATGTACGTTTTCGTCTCTGTAACAGCTTGCAGTACTTCATTTAATAAACCACGGCGATCGTAACCCGAAATTTCAATATCAACGTTATACTCAATTTCTTTTTCAGGGCTACCTTCCCACTCTACTTCTAATAAACGTTCTACAGCTTCTTCTGTATGAACGTTTACACAATCACGGCGGTGAATCGATACACCTCGGCCTTTCGTAATATATCCAACGATATCATCGCCTGGAACTGGGTTACAGCATTTCGATAAACGGATTAATAAATTATCAGCACCGCTTACCTTTACACCAGAATCCCATTTTCGAATTTTCATCGGTTTACGAACTTCTTTAACTTCAACAATTTCTTCTTCTTCGCGTTGTTTGCGGAACTTGTCCGTTAGTCGCGTAACAATTTGCGAAGCTGTAATTCCGCTATATCCAACTGCTGCAAACATATCTTCTTCATTTGCAAAGTTAAATTTCTCAGCGACGCGTTTTAAGTTATCAGGCGCTAATACTTCTTTCATCTCATACTCTAGACCACGTACTTCCTTTTCAACAAGTTCACGGCCTTTTTCAATATTTTCGTCTCTACGTTGTTTCTTAAAGAATTGACGAATTTTATTTTTCGCATGAGATGTTTGAGCAAGTTTTACCCAATCTTGACTTGGGCCATATGAATGTTTCGACGTTAAAATTTCAATGATGTCGCCTGTTTTTAATTTATAATCCAACGTCACCATTTTACCGTTTACTTTTGCACCAATTGTTTTATTCCCAATTTCCGAATGGACACGATACGCGAAATCAATCGGAACCGATCCAAGTGGTAATTCCATTACATCGCCTTTCGGTGTAAAGACGAATACCATGTCAGAAAATAAATCAATTTTTAATGACTCCATAAATTCTTCTGCATTAGAAGCTTCATTTTGCCATTCTAGTATTTGACGGAACCATGTGAGTTTCTTCTCTAATGTACCTGTTGTTTCTGCTGTTTTTCCTTCTTTGTACGCCCAGTGTGCCGCGATCCCGAATTCTGCAATTTCGTGCATTTCTTTCGTACGAATTTGCACTTCAAGTGGATCACCTTTTGGTCCAATTACAGTCGTATGAAGAGATTGATATAGATTTGCTTTTGGCATTGCAATATAATCTTTAAAACGACCTGGCATCGGCTTCCAGCACGTATGAATAATTCCAAGCACCGCATAACAATCTTTAATACTATTTACAACGACACGTACAGCTAATAAATCGTAAATTTCATTGAACTGCTTATTTTGCAGTGCCATTTTACGATAAATACTGTAAATATGTTTCGGTCTTCCAGAAATCTCAGGTTGAATTGCAACTTCTTTTAATTTCTCACGAATACCAGTCATTACTTCGTCTAAGTATTCTTCACGTTCTGCACGTTTACGCTTCATTAAATTTACAATACGATAATATTGTTGGGGATTTAAATAGCGAAGTGACGTATCCTCTAGCTCCCATTTAATAGTACTAATTCCGAGTCTATGTGCTAAAGGTGCAAAGATTTCTAACGTTTCATTCGCTATGCGACGCTGCTTCTCTTGAGGCAAATGTTTCAATGTACGCATGTTATGAAGACGATCAGCTAATTTAATTAAAATAACTCGAATGTCTTGAGCCATTGCAATAAACATTTTGCGATGGTTTTCTGCTTGTTGTTGTTCGTGAGATTTATATTTGATCTTCCCAAGCTTTGTAACACCATCAACAAGCATAGCAATTTCTTTGTTAAATTCCCGTTCAATATCTTCTAACGTAATCTCTGTATCTTCCACTACATCATGTAAGAAACCTGCTGATACCGTAGCTGGATCCATGTGTAAATCAACTAAAATACCTGCAACTTGAATCGGATGAATAATATACGGTTCACCCGATTTTCTATATTGTTCGCTATGCGCATCTCGTGCATATTCATAGGCACGTGCCACTAGCTCAATATCTTCATCCGCTAAATATTGACTTGCTTTCTCGAGTACCTGTTCAGCTGTTAGTACCTGCTCATTTGCCATCGAATCACCTTTTATTGAAAATTGACTTTATCTTTATTTAATAGAATAAATTATATTCTATCATTATAACCCAATGATTGTGAATTGTGAAAAGGAAAAGATTTTACTGACATTTCACCATGATTTTTTGTTCAATTATACAAAAGTACCCGCTCCTCTCCAAGAGATTCACGGGTACTTTTTATCACCGTAGTTTTACCTATATAGTGATTAGTATTTTTCTAATACTAATACATCGTAACCATCTAACATTTTACGACCATCTAAGTAAGTAAGCTCTACTAAGAATGCAATCCCTGCTACAACTCCGCCTAGCTCTTCAACTAACTTAATTGTCGCTTCGATTGTTCCACCTGTAGCTAATAGATCATCTGTAATTAATACGCGTTGACCTGGCTTAATTGCATCTTTATGGATTGTTAAAACATCTTTACCATATTCTTTACCGTAGTCAACAGTAATTACTTCACGTGGTAATTTTCCTAATTTACGAACTGGTGCAAATCCTACTTCTAACGCATAAGAAACTGGGCAACCGATAATGAAACCACGAGCTTCTGGTCCTACTACAACATCGATATCTCTTTCTTTTGCGTACTCAACGATTGCATCTGTTGCTGCTTTGTATGCTTTACCGTCATTCATTAAAGGTGTAATGTCTTTAAACACAATACCTTCTTTCGGATAATCCGGTACAATTGCGATATGTTGCTTGAAATCCATATTTCTGAATCCTCCTCAGATCTAAAAGGTTTGTAAATACAAATCCTTTACCCTAACTGTTCTACTTCTTTATGATTACGAATCGTTTCAAACCATGTATATAGTTGCTGATATGTGCTATAAACCAATTCTTTTTCTAATTGTAAGTGGTTCATTTTCTCACGATATGTGTTCGATTCAATTAAATCACGCTTTTGTTTTTTGTCTGCCATAAAAATGACGCCATCTTTTATTGTAACAAATTCTAACTCAAAAAACACCTGTGTCATGAAATTTACTGTATCTTTTGACCAACCTTTATGACGACATAGTTGTTCTCCATATTGTCTTAAAGAAAATGGTGTTTTTTGGCTTAAGAAAGAATAGTACCATTTAAAGTGTTCTCTCGTCGGAACTGTACTAAATAAGTGGTTATTCTCTTGATAAAATAGCGTATAAATTCGCGCTGGGAATCCTACTTTAAATAGCTCACTTAATTCATCTGTTCCTTTTGGTAAATCAAGTAACACGATATATTGATCATCTAAATGCGTTACTTCTGAAGCATGCATGAGCTTTTCTTTATAGCTCTCTAAAGAAAATTTATTCAATACCTCTTCAGAAAAATACACCATTGTTATTTTTTCTTTCGGAAGTTCTGCTAAATTTGCTTCTGCATTACGCATACTACGCCAATCAAATAATTGCCACGCCTCTACAGCAATATCTTGTACCATTAATTGTGGCTTCTTAAAATTATTCCATTCATTGATGGATGCTTCTCCTATTACAGATACTTTTGCAACTGGAGAGATTTCTTTCGCATATGCACCAAAACCAAATCCAATTGTATCCAGTGTTGCTTGTCCATCACGAAGAGCCATTTTTAAATGAGAACCATCTGATCCGATCGCGCGAATACTTTCTAACTCTGCATCTTTCACTGCAATACGTGGTTTCGGATTTCCAACACCAAACGGGGCTAGTTTTTGCATATCTTCAATTGCCGCTAGTGTTACATCCTCTACTTTACAAAAAACATCAACTGCTGTAATTGGAATAAAATCTTCTTCTGTTAAAATTGCATCTGCTTGTTCATTTAAGCGGCGACGTAATTCATCTACATCATTCATATGTAGCGTCATTCCCGCTGCCATTGGATGCCCTCCGAAGTGTGGCAATAACTCTCTACAATCTGATAAATTTGCAAACAAATCAAATCCTGCAATACTACGCGCTGAGCCTTTTGCTGTTTCTTTTATAGGATCAATACATAATACAATAGTCGGACGATAAAAACGTTCAACTAATTTAGAAGCGACAATCCCAATTACACCTGGATTCCAACCTTCTTTTGCAAGTACTAACACTTTGTTTTCTTCTGGTGGGAAGTTATTTTCAACTTCAGCGATAGCCTCTTCTGTAATTTGCTTTACAATATCTTTTCGCAGTTTGTTCAGCTCATCAATTTCTTCGGCCAACTCTTTCGCTTCCTCAGGATCATCTGATAATAAAAGGTGTACAGCCGGCGTTGCATCTTCTAAACGCCCGACCGCATTAATACGCGGTGCAATTGAGAAGCCAATACTCTCTTCTGTAATTTCACTTTGCGAAACGTTAGCAACTTTAAACAATGCCTTTAAACCAATATTTTTCGTCATACGCATATGTTTTAAACCGCGTTTCACTAGCAACCTATTTTCACCATGAAGTGACACTAAATCGGCTACTGTACCGATTACTGCAATCTCTAATAAATGTTCTGGTACACGGCCTAATAGTGCATGCGCAACTTTAAACGCAACACCTACACCAGCTAAATAGTGAAACGGATATACACCGCCATCTAATTTCGGATGTATAATCGCAAGTGCTTCTGGCAATTCTGGCGGTGGCTCATGGTGATCTGTAATAATTAGATCTATTCCAAGCTCTTTCGCTACATTCGCTTCATGTACTGCTGCGATGCCAGTGTCGACAGTAATAATCAGTGAGAACCCTGCGCTATGCGCCCAACGAAACGCTTCTTCGTTCGGCCCATACCCTTCTGTAAAACGATTTGGAATATAAAATTCTACTTCTGCACCTAATTCTTGAAGAGCAAGATATAACACAGTTGTACTACTTACTCCGTCTGCATCGTAATCACCAAATATTAATATTTGTTCTCCATTTTGAATCGCCTTATTTACACGTTCTACCGTTCTATCCATTCCTTCTAATAAAAATGGATCATGAAATTCTTGATTTTCTGTATTTAAAAAATCTAAAATCTTATCTTCTGTATCTAGTCCTCTACCGAGGAATAATGAAACGACAAGTGGCGATAACTGTAATTTACTTGCTAATTCACTCACTCGTTCGTCATTATATTCTTTTTCTTTCCAACGCGTCTTCGGTTGTAACACGAAATCACCCCTTAACCTGTTCATTATACAAGACAGATTAAGGGGTGACAATATAATGCAAACTACGATGCAATATCTATATACTAAAATGTTAATGATGTTTAATTTGGAGAATACGGATTTATATGTACGAATACATTTTGTACATTATCTTGTTTCATAAGTATTTCTTTCACATGTTTTCCAATACGGTGTCCTTCTTCTACAGTAATGTATGGATCTACAGACACTTTAATATCGACAATAACATAATGACCATGCTCCCGTGCATATAAAGAACCAATTTTTTTCACACCATCTACTTGAAGAACTGCTTCTCTAAGCGGAATAACATCCTCCTCATGAAGAACATGGTCAAGCGTTGCATGAATTGCTTCCGCTCCAATGCTCCATGCCATTTTTACAACAAGAAGCGAAACAACTAATCCTGCAATCGGATCAGCATATACAAGCCAGTCTATACCAAGCTTACCACCGAGTATAGCTGCACAAATACCGATTAAAGCTGCAATTGAAGAAAATACATCCGAACGGTGCTCATATGCATTTGCAATAATTGCATCACTATTTACCCTTTTCCCTAGTCGGAATTTATATTGAAACATTCCTTCTTTCACGACGATTGAAAGAACAACAGCAAAAATCGTAATTCCTTTCGGCGGTTCTAGTTCTTGCGAAAAAGCTTTTATAGATGAAATCGCGATTTCAAGTCCCACAATAAATAATAATACCGCAACAATAATCGCTGAAATCGATTCCGCTTTACCATGACCATACGGATGATCTTCATCAGGTGGCTGCTTTGCCGCTCGCAATCCAAAAAGTACAGCTAGCGAACCAATTACATCTGATGCAGAATGCACCGCATCTGCTAGCAGTGCTTTACTGTTCCCAATATAACCAATTACCGCCTTTACAATTGCTAATATAATATTACCAACGATCCCGACAATAGCACCAAACTCGGCCTGTTTAAAACGTTCATCTTTTTCCATAATTAAAATCCCTTCTTTTCTTAACCTATCTTTTTATTTTAACAAAAACAGCGATAACACCACCACTTTCTTCCATCTTCTTCCCATCAAAAAGTTGCTATCTTATTGTATCCACAAACGAAAAAAGAGATGCCTCATAATAAGGCATCATCTTTTCTATACTTGCGGTTCAGATTCTACTTTCTCAACCTTCTTCTTGTTTTTCCCCTTTTTCAAACGACGGTTTTCAAGCATTAACCAAATTTGAGAGGCAACGAAAACAGAAGAGTACGTACCTACAATTAATCCAACAAGTAACGCAAACGAGAAGTTACGTAGTGACTCACTACCGAAGATAAGCAGTGCAATTACTGGGAATAACACTGTTAATACGGTGTTAATCGAACGACCAAGCGTTTGGCGGATACTTGCATTTACAATCTCTTCTAGGTCTTTTATATCGCGCACTCGTTTTTTCTGCTTGTATAATTCACGGTTTCTATCAAATGTAACAATTGAGTCATTAATAGAATAACCGATGATTGTTAGTACTGCAGCGATAAACGTTAAGTCTACCTCTAATTGGAAAATACTAAACATAACAACCATAACGAATGCGTCATGTAGTAACGCAAGCACTGCAGATAACGCATACGTAAATCGGAATCGAATACTTACGTATAAAATGATAACTGCAGAAGCAATCAGTACAGCGATAAATGCATTTCGTGCAATTTCTTTACCGATTGTCGGTGAAACTGTACTTATGTTTGGATCTGTACCATATTTATCGTGGAAGAATGTTTTTGTTTTGGCAATTTCATCTTTTGATAAAACACCTAATGTACGAACTGCGAAACCTTTATTGTCATCTCCAGTCGGTACAATATTTTCTTCCTTCACATCAATGTTCAATTCTTTAAAATCTTTATGAACATCAGATACCGTAACGGCTTGTTTTGATTGCAAGTCAATACGTGTACCACTTGCAAAGTCAATCCCAAGATTCAATTTGAAAATTGGTAAGATAATTGCACCCGCAATTACAACTACAATTGAGAAGATAAGGAATTTATGACCGATATTCACGAAGTTAATACGATCAAATCTCGTTGGCGGATGCACTACACCTTTTGTTAATGGAATAATATCCTTTTGTTTCACACCAAAATATCCTGGTTTTTTATCGAAGTAACGGCTCTTTACAAGTAAACCTAGTAAGAAACGAGTACCGAATACGTTCGTAATAAAACCAACTAAAATACTTACGATTAAACTTGTTGCGAATCCTTTTACAGAGCTATTACCATAAACGAATAACACACCAGCTGCTGCAAGAGTCGTAACGTTTGCATCTAAAATTGTTGCTAATGAACGATGGTTACCAGCTCGGAATGCCGACATCATGGACTTACCAATTTTCAGCTCTTCTTTCAGTCTCTCGTACGTAATAATATTCGCATCAACTGCGATACCTACTCCGAGCACTAACGCCGCAATACCTGGCAACGTAAGAACTGCATGCATCCAGTTAAAGACAAGTAATGTAACGAAAATGTATAAACCTAACATAATAACCGCTACAAGTCCTGGTAAACGGTAGAATACAAGCATAAATAAGAAAATAAGAGCGATACCAATCGCACTAGCGAAAATCGTTTGCTCTAACGCTTGTTGACCAAATTTCGCTCCAACAGATGTTGAATACATTTCTTTTAAATCAACAGGAAGTGCACCTGCATTTAATAAAGATGAAAGTTGTTTCGCACTTTCAACTGTGAAGTTTCCACCTACGATAGATACTTCAGCTTGGTTAAATACTTGGTTTACTGTTGCTGCTGATAAGAACTTTGGATTCGGTTTTGCAGATTCTGCTTTATACGAATCTTTTCCTTCTTCAAAATCAAGCCAAATTACCATTAAATTCGTTGGTGGTGGCATTTTAGAAATTTTTTCAGTTACTTCACGGAATTTTTCAGCGCTTTTTAGTGTAAGACCTACGCTCGCACGGCCTTGCTCATCAAATGTTTGCTTCGCTCCGCCGCCTTTTAAATCCGTTCCATCCATAAGAAGGTTATCATCCACATCACGGAATGTTAATTTCGCTTGTGTTGATAACATTTCACGTGCTTTTTGCTGATCTTGTACACCAGCAAGCTGTACACGAATTCGATCTTGCCCTTCGATTTGAATGTTCGGCTCACTTACACCGAGAACATTGACACGATTTTCAAGAGCACCTACTGTACTTACAAGTACGTCTCGATCGATTTTATCACCTTTTTTGGCTGGTTTTACTTCATACAGAATTTCAAAACCGCCGCGAAGGTCTAGTCCTAGACTAATTCCTTTTGCTATGTCTTTTCCTGCCGCACCAATTACTCCACCGATTAATAAGACGATGAGGAAAAAGGCGGCAATTCTCGTACCACGCTTTGCCATATGTACCCTCTTTCTGCTACTAACACTTTCAATAAATCTTTTACGATTCACTGCTATACGTGTGCATACGCCTAGTTAGTAGACTTCCTTTCTATAATTTTTGCTAGTTCATCACTAGCTGTATAGGTAGGCTTTTACACTACCTACACTTTCATCATTTATTTTCCTCTTCACGACCTCCTTTATATATAATCTTAGACACAATTATTTCCTCTTTATCAATACATATCATTATACTGCAAAAGGAAGAACAAACCAATTGCAGTCGGTTATTTATTTTCGTACTCATCAAATGACCAAAGCGGTGCTTGATAAGCTTCAACAGTTAAATATGTCATATATTCATTAGTACTTACTGTTAATACGTCATTAACTAATTCATACAATCTAACATCGCTGTCTATCTTCTTCCACTTTTTCACTTTAAGAAACTTCCAAATGTCATCATCTGTCACTCGGTCGTAACCGAACATTTGAAACTCTTCTACTTTACTTTCTAAAACGACTTGTAACTGTCCGCGGTATGATTCTACCAAAGCCTCTCTATCTAACATTTATAACATCTCCTTCTTATTTCAGCACGAAAAAGTCGCTTTAATCCCGCTCTAATGGACAGCAATAACTACTTTCAAGAGCACTATCATACTTCACTCTCTTAAATGCTTGTCATTCTTGTCTCGTACGTGCATATAAATTATTGTAAATCATTCCATTGATTTTGAGAAGGTAGGAGAAGAACATGACGAGACAAAGCTTTTTAAAAGGCGCATTTATTTTAATGATAGCCGGCTTTATTACAAAAATACTCGGCTTTATCAACCGCATAGTAATGGCACGTATTTTAGGAGAAGAAGGCGTTGGTCTTTATATGATGGCCGTTCCTACATTCATTTTAGCAATTACATTGACACAAATTGGTCTTCCTGTCGCCATCGCAAAATTTGTAGCAGAAGCAGAAGCTGTGAACGATAAACAAAGAGTTAAAAAAATATTAACCGTATCACTAGCTGTTACATCCGTTATTAGTATCATTTTAACAATCGGAATTATGTTCCTCACGCCTATTTTAGCAAAAACATTATTAACCGACGAAAGAACGTACTATCCATTAATGGCTATTTTGCCCGTTGTCCCCGTTATTGCTGTTTCTTCTGTTTTGCGTGGTTACTTTCAAGGGAAACAAAACATGAAACCTAGCGCTTATGCGCAAGTTCTAGAACAAGTCGTCCGCATTACCATTATCGCTATATGCATCCAGTTATTTTTACCTTACGGCATAGAATACGCTGCAGCCGGCGCTATGTTATCAGCTGTTCTCGGTGAAGTTGCATCCTTATTATTTTTACTCACGTTATTTCAGCGAGAAAAACATTTATCAATACGCTCTGGATTTTTCACTACTGTAAAGGAAAGCAAAGGGACATTTTATTCTCTGATGGATATTGCCCTTCCAACTACAGGAAGTCGTTTAATCGGCTCCGTTTCATATTTTTTTGAACCTATTGTCGTTATGCAAAGCTTAGCAATCGCTGGTGTCGCTGCTTCTGTTGCAACCCAGCAATACGGTATATTAAACGGTTATGCATTCCCGCTTCTATCACTACCCGCCTTTATTACATACGCTCTTTCTACAGCGCTCGTCCCTTCTATTAGTGAAGCAATGGCAAAAAGACAACATAAATTAGTGGAGCACCGTTTACAACAAGCACTTCGAATTTCATTAATTACCGGCGGATGGTCTGTCGTTATATTATACGTATTCGCTTCTCCTGTTTTAACTCTTATGTATGGATCAGACAGCGCAACAGCATTCATTCAACTTCTTGCGCCTTGCTTTTTATTTCATTATTTCCAAAGTCCACTTACCTCTGTTTTGCAAGCTTTAAACTTAGCAAGGGCTGCAATGATGAATACATTTATTGGTGCCATCGTGAAATTAATCGTTATTTTTGTACTAGCATCAAGGCCAGAATTTCAAATGATGGGGGTTGCACTTGCTATCGCTGCAAATATTGTAACAGTAACATTTCTTCACTACGCTACTGTTTTAAAAAAGATTACATTTACCATTTACGCAAAAGACTATATTTTCGGCGGACTTGCCATCGGTATCGCAGGCGCCTTCGGTTTTTATCTCCATAAATATATTATTTTCTCTCATTCCCTTGGCATACAAACATTATGGGAAATCACTTTAACAACAATTGTTTATATCGTACTTCTCTTCACTTTCAAACTCATTCGAAAAGAAGAGTTAAGTCGTCTCCCTATCATTCGTAAACTTTCATTTTTGAAATAAGATGAAACTTTAATCAGTGGGGTAATCTCCACTGATTATTAGTTAAACCAATCATTCTTACTCTTTCAAAGGATAAATCTCTAATTTTCTTTTACATCAACAAAAAATTGTCCGTTTTGAAAACTACAGTATAAAATTTGTGTTACATCGTTATAACCTAAGTTTTTTAATTTCTCAATAAGCCATTCATCTGTATGCTCAATCATTTGTAAATGACTAGATTGAATTTCTCCATCAATAATAAGAGGAAGCGTAAACTGTAATGTATCTTGTTTATTTTTTTGTTTTTGAAAGACAGATAACTTCCCAGACGGTTCCAAAATAGCATATTCTACATCCCGAATATCTCCAACTCCTTGTTCCCTTAATTGCATCATTAAATCATCTATATTATACCGTTGCTTTCTCATCTTCTTTTCATCAATCTTCCCCGCGTTTACAAGAATAGCTGGCTCACCTTCTATTAAATGCCGAAAGCGTTGATACTTTAGGGAAATGACTGACAAAATAATTTGGATGCACATAAGAAAAGTCATCGGAACTAATTGATGCCAAAGTGATTTATCGGTATTTTCAATTGCCACTACGGCCATTTCTCCAAGCATAATAAATACGACTAAATCTAATACACTTAGCTCTCCTATCTCACGTTTACCCATAAGACGAAAAATAATTAAGATGATGATATACAAAAGCATTGTCCGTCCAATTATTGATATCCATTCCATTTCTACATCTCCTTTTTTACGTATAGACTCCCCTATAAAAAAGAAACTAGTCTAACTTGGGCAAAAGGAAAATATGCTTGTATTAAAAAGGGGGAATGCATAAATGGATGGAACGAAAAAATTATCAACTGCAATTGGCTTCGGTATTGTTACACTACTAATTCTCGCATCTATTACTAGTATGATTATGGCTCTTTTATTAAAGTTTACAAATATAAATGAAGGGACATTAACCGTTACTATTTTTATACTCGCTCTTTTATCTATGCTTATGTCTGGATTTACTGCCGGCAAAAAGGCTCAAGGAAAAGGTTGGCTAGTAGGTTTCACAACAGGGCTCACATTCACTATACTCGTCTTTTTAGTTAACTATTTAGGCTTTTCTCAAACCTTATCGAACTCACAATTACTTTATCAATTAGCATTAATGGGGGCGAGTACACTCGGTGGTATTTTCGGTGTAAATATGTCAAAGCAAAGTAACTAAAAAAGGCCCTGCACATTTCATGCAGGGCCTTCCACATTAGTTTTTCACAACTTCACGAATCGCATTGCGATCGAAAGTTAAGTGTGAACCACCAGATTTAATAACGATTTTCGTCTCATCTACTGATTCGATTGTACCGTGTAAACCACCGATTGTTACGATAGCATCACCTTTTGCTAACTCACTTTGCATTTGAGCAACTGCTTTTTGACGTTTTTGTTGCGGGCGAATTAATAAGAAATAGAAAATCGCAAACATCGCAACGATCATAACGATATTCATCATACCTGCATTCATCTTTTGTTCCTCCTTTTAAATTATGTATTAGAAGTTTTTAGCATTCGGTTTATTAAAGCCATACTGTTCAAAGAACTCTTCGCGGAAATCGCCAAGACGGTCTTCACGAATAGCTTGTCTCACCTGCTCCATTAAGTTTAACAGAAAATGAAGGTTGTGATAAGACGTTAAACGAATTCCGAACGTTTCATCACATTTCATTAAGTGACGAATATACGCACGTGAGTAGTTTTTACATGTGTAGCAATCACAGTTTGGATCAAGCGGACCGAAGTCTCTTGCGAATTTCGCATTTTTTACAACGAGTCGACCTTCACTTGTCATACATGTACCATTTCGAGCGATACGAGTTGGAAGTACACAGTCAAACATATCAATACCACGAATTGCACCATCGATTAATGAATCAGGAGAACCTACACCCATTAAGTAACGAGGCTTATTATCTGGAAGAAGTGGTGTTGTAAACTCAAGTACACGGTTCATAATATCTTTCGGTTCACCAACAGATAAACCACCTACAGCGTAACCAGGGAAGTCCATTGAAACAAGGTCTTTCGCACTTTGACGACGAAGCTCTTCGTACTCCCCGCCCTGTACAATACCGAATAAACCTTGATCTTGCGGACGTTCATGCGCTTTTAAGCAACGTTCTGCCCAGCGGCTCGTACGCTCTACAGATTTCTTCATATATTCAAAAGTAGCCGGGAATGGCGGACACTCATCAAATGCCATCATAATATCCGAACCTAATGCATTTTGGATTTCCATCGCTTTTTCTGGTGATAAGAATAATTTATCTCCATTTAAGTGATTACGGAAGTGAACGCCTTCCTCTTCAATACGACGGAAGTCACTTAAACTGAATACTTGGAAACCACCAGAGTCTGTTAAGATTGCACGATCCCAGTTCATAAATTTATGCAAGCCGCCTGCTTCACGAATAATTTCATGACCTGGACGTAGCCATAAATGATACGTATTACTTAAAATAATGCCAGAATCCATTGCTTTTAATTCTTCCGGTGACATTGTCTTAACTGTCGCAAGTGTACCAACTGGCATAAATGTTGGTGTATCAAATGAACCGTGCGGTGTATGCACACGACCTAAACGGGCACCCGTTTGTTTACATGTCTTAATAAATTCATAACGAATTGCTGTCATAACTTACTCCTTTTATTTGTTTCTCATTTTAGCGTGTGATGCAACGAACATTGCATCACCGAAGCTAAAGAAACGATATTTTTCTTTTACTGCTTCATTATAAGCATGAAGTACATTATCTCTATTTGCAAATGCACTTACAAGCATGATTAATGTTGATTTCGGCAAGTGGAAGTTTGTAATTAAACCATCAATTGCTTTAAATTCATATCCCGGATACATGAAAATATCTGTCCATCCAGAAGCGGCGCAAAGCTTACCGTCATGATCTGTTGCAATTGTTTCTAACGTACGAGTTGATGTCGTACCTACAGTAATAATACGTCCACCATTCTCTTTCACACGATTTAATAATGCCGCTGTCTCTTCAGACATATGGTAATATTCTGCGTGCATATGGTGTTCTTCAATCGTGTCTGCAGAAACTGGTCTAAATGTTCCAAGCCCTACGTGAAGTGTAATGAATGCCAACTGAACGCCTTTTTGCTTTAACTTCTCAAGTAACTCTTCTGTAAAGTGAAGTCCCGCAGTCGGCGCTGCTGCTGAACCGATTTCTTTCGCATATACT
Source organism: Bacillus sp. PSXD-155 (assembly GCF_049310765.1). NCBI lineage: Bacteria > Bacillati > Bacillota > Bacilli > Caryophanales > Bacillaceae > Bacillus > Bacillus sp. PSXD-155. The sequence continues at coordinate 65,847 of NZ_JBMOWC010000001.1, forward strand.
GTTTGATAGCGATCGCGATCTTCTAGCGTCTCTTTAATATATGGAGGAAGTGGCATTTCCCCAAGTTCATCTAAAATTTCATAGAAGATGCCGTCATATGAAAATTCAAGCTGACGTCCACCTTGATCTGCAGTTCCTGTGCAAGTTGCTTTTAATTTCCCTTCGCCAAAAGAGATAACAGTTCCTTCTTTTACACGTTTCGCTGGCTTTACAAGCGTTTCCCACTTATCGCCTTCTTCTTGTTTTAAAAGAAGTACTTCAATGTGCGCGCCTGTATCTTCTTTCACACCGTGCAAACGAGCAGGCATAACTTTCGTTTCATTTAAAACTAAGCAATCCCCCTCATGTAAGTAAGAAAGAATGTCCGTAAAATGTTTATGCTCAATATCACCTGTTTCACGGTCTAACACCATTAATCTTGATGTTTCACGATCTTCTAACGGGACTTGTGCAATAAGTTCTTCTGGTAAATGAAAATCAAACAGATTTATATCCATAGCTATATCCACCTATTTCTTATTTAAATCGATTTATTATATACATAATAAAAGATAGTACAATACTTAACACAATACATGTAATGATAGGAAAATAAAAGGTAACGTTTCCTTTTTTCACAAAAATATCGCCTGGAAGCCTGCCAATGAACTTCCAAGCTAATCCAACAACGATGAGTAAGATCCCGGCTGTAATAAGCAGCTTTGGCATCTCCGTCATACTTTTGGTATCTCCATTCCGAAATGTTCATACGCAAGCGGCGTTACAATTCGGCCCCTTGGCGTTCGTTGTAAAAAGCCAATTTGTAATAAATACGGCTCATACACATCTTCAATCGTATGAGATTCTTCTCCAATTGTTGCTGAAACCGTTTCTAATCCAACTGGACCACCACGGAATTTCTCAATAATACCAAGCAGTAATTTATGATCAATATGATCTAGACCTAATTTATCTACTTGCAGTAGCTCTAATGCCATTTGCGTAATTTCCATCGTAACCGTTCCGTTACCACGAACTTGCGCGAAATCACGTACACGTCTTAAAAGACGATTCGCAATACGAGGTGTACCACGAGCACGTCTTGCAATTTCTAATGCAGCTAACGAATCGATTTCAACTTCAAACACTTCTGCTGTACGTTCAACAATCGCAGAAAGCTGATCTACTGTGTAGTACTCTAACCTTGAAAGTACACCGAAGCGGTCACGAAGCGGTGCCGATAATGCTCCGGCGCGTGTCGTTGCTCCAACTAATGTAAATGGCGGTAAATCTAGGCGTACAGAACGTGCTGAAGGCCCTTTTCCAATTACGATATCAAGGCAAAAATCTTCCATCGCAGGATACAATACTTCTTCAATTGATCTATGCAAACGATGAATTTCATCAATAAATAATACATCCCCTGGCTGAAGCGCTGTTAATACAGCAGCTAAATCTCCTGGTCTTTCAATCGCGGGACCTGAAGTTGTTCTAACATTAACGCCCATTTCATTTGCAATAATATTCGCAAGCGTCGTTTTACCAAGACCTGGCGGTCCATATAAAAGCACGTGATCTAACGTTTCTTCACGCATTTTCGCTGCTTCAATAAATACTTCTAAATTATGTTTCGCTTTATCTTGGCCAATATACTGACGGAGCGTCTGTGGCCGTAATGAATATTCTAAATCCGCATCTTCATATGCAGATTCCCCTGAAAGGAGACGTTCGTCCATTATACTCACCTCTTACCATTTAGTAAAAGACTAAGTGCCTTTTTAATATACTGATCCGTCGTTAATGATTCTTTTAATAACTCTGGTACAACGCGAGAAACTTCGCGTTCTGCGTATCCAAGTGCGCGCAGAGCTTCCAGTGCCTCATCAAGCTCAGCTGATGAACCTTTCTTCTCATCAAAACGTTCTGTGTCTGAGAATAAATCCACAAATGCATCTGGTACGACATCTGCTAGTTTTCCTTTTAAATCTAAAATCATTTGGCGTGCTGTTTTCTTTCCGACGCCTGGGAATTTCACTAAAAACTTCTCATCTTCATGCTCAATCGCTTGAACGACCTGTCCTGTTTGACCAGAAGCTAAAATTGCAAGAGCGCCTTTTGGCCCAATGCCAGACACGCCTAACAACTTTGTAAATAATAAACGCTCTTCACGTGTTTTAAACCCGTAAAGTGCCATAATATCTTCTCTCACATAATGATATGTATAGACACGGATTTCTTGCTTACTTCTTTGAAATACATACGGATTCGGTGTGAAAATTTGATAACCAATTCCATTATGGTCAATTACGACATATTCCGGCCCTACATACTCCACGTAACCTGTAACATATTCAAACAAAATACGATCTCTCCCTCTTAAATCATGTATTCCATTTTAACATATTTAATGATAGAAAAGCGAGACTGCCCCAACAAATGTTCTCCACTTGAAACTTCTGTTATTTTCCATTGACAGAAAGGTTAAAGCACCTTAATATACAGAGGTCGATAATGATTATCAATACTAATTAAAGGGGTTACATCAGGATGAAACGTAAGCTATTTATTTTATTTACTATTATGCTTGTTGTTCTTTCTATCGTTGGCTGTTCTTCTCAAAAAGAAGAATCAAAAGCAAAAGAACAACCGAAAACAAAAGTTGTAAAACATGCTAAAGGTGAAGCTACAATTCCAGTAAATCCAAAGAGAATTGTTGACTTATCTGGATCAACAGAAGAACTATTACTTCTTGGACACAAACCTGTTGGTACAGCAAATACATATAAAGATAAAATCCAAAATCACTTAACAGACAAATTAGATGGAGTAAAAGCAGTTGGTTGGTACTGGGCACCTAAAGTTGATTTAGAAGCTGTTACTGCTTTAAAACCAGACTTAATAATTTTAAACAACCGTCAATTAAAAATTTATGATCAACTAGAAAAGGTTGCACCTACAGTTGTTCTAGAAACAAACTTAGAAGACTGGCGTGGTAAGTTTAAAGAAGTAGGTAAGCTATTTGACGAAGAGAAGAAAGCAGACAAATGGATTGCAGACTACGATAAGAAAGCAGACTCTTTATCTAAAAAAATTAAAGAGAAAACAAAAGATGAGAACTTTATGTTCGTTGCAGTTACACCTCAAAACTTCCGTGTATACGGCAGCTTCGGATACGGTGACATCATCTTTAACGACTTAAAACTTCCTGCAACAAAAGGTACAGATTTAAAACAAACGATGGCGCAAGTATCACTAGAAGGTCTAGTTGCATTCCAGCCTGATCAAATGTTTATTGTAAACTTCGGCGGCGAAGCTGATAAAGTGTACGAAGACTACAAAAACAGTGCCGTTTGGAAAGACAATAAAGCAGTTAAAAATAATCACGTATATGAAGTATCAAATGAAGTCTTCAATACGAAAGCATTCAATCCAATTGGAAAAGATATGCTAATTGATGAAATCGCAAAAGAAATTTTAGCTAAAAATAAGTAAGAAAAAGCAGCTCACCATGAGCTGCTTTTTTTCTTATTTTGCACTGCGTATTGTTTCATTTTTTCAATCGTCTTTACAAAACCTTCTTTTGATTTAATCCGAATACCACGCTTCAATTTCGCACGCTCATAACTCTCAAGCTTTTTCATATCAATTTGAAAGAAAGAATGGATCGCATTATCACTTTTTGGCACACCTTTGAAAATTTGTAATATCCCTTCCTCTGAAACACCAAAATATCCGCTCGTTTTCAATAACGGAGAAATATCATCAACTTTCTTTTGTAATACGATTTGTACATCATCACGATCAACAAGTTGCCATTCTTTATATTGCTGTAAAAACTTTTCTAAATCCGCTACTTTTTCTGTAAGTATTTCCTCACTTACTTCTCCATCAACATACATACGCTCTAATAAAATTGTAACCTCAGGTTCTTTTTCCGTTACTTCTGGTACTGGCCCTTCCGCCTTCACATTCGTTTCATAAACGAAACAAAACATCATAACGAAAGCTTGCATCGCAATCAGTATCCATTTCATTTCCGTTCACCTCTTTTAGGCAAGATCATACTTTCATTAGTAGTTTTTCCGGAAATGGGGGTTTTATCCATATTACATTTCTTTCGAAAAATAAAAAATGCAGATAAGGGTTTACCTCATCTGCATGTATCATTTACTTTTATATAAAATGAAAGACGCCTGCAAAGCAGGCGTCTTGATGCGTTTACGGCGAGAGACCAGGCGACCACATTCGCGTGTTTAGCACTTAAGCATATCTCTCGTCTTACGTAAATTAGCTCATCGCTTTGTTAATATAACATTAATAAATTATAAGTGCAACATGTTTATAAAAATATTTTATTCCCTCTTTTATCCAACTGAATAATATGCAAATTATAAATTGATAAAAGTAACATATATGTTACAATTAATATAACAGCGAAATCATAATAAACAGGAGATGGATATTGTGAAAAAAATAAAGGATGAACGTCTCATTCTGAAAACATTAAAAAACATACGTATTACCTTTCTTTTTCAATCGCTTGGTATAATTGGCATTTTAGGCTATATCGGATTCACTGAAGGAATGGATCAAATTACGAGATCTCCATTATGGCTATTATTTATTCTTACAAGTATCGTCCTTAGTTATTTACAGTTAAGTGTTTCAATCGATGTAGAAGAAAGTGAAAAGGAAATAAAGTTAACTCCTTATTATAAACTTGTCTTCCGCTCCCTTATTGTAGGAATCGTTATGGCTATTATTTATATTATTTTCAGTCCAGAAAGACCACTGTTTGAAGCTATTTTAACAGGTAGTATTCTTTTCATATGCTTTTTAGTTTCTTACTCCGTTAGTTATTTTATTAAAAAACGTCGTTTACAAGACAACGATGAATAAAGAGGAAGGGCTCACCCTTCCTCTTTTGTTTTGTTATCGCACTGTACCAGTTAAACCGTAACGAATGTCTCGGAACATATTCACTATGTCACGATTAAAATCGTTTGTAACTGTACCGTTACGTAGACGCGTACTCATTGCATCGACACGAGTAAACATATCATTTCTTACAGAAACATATACGTTTCTGTTTCCAACTTCATTTGAAACCGCTTGACGAATTTCGTTCGCCATCGCCGTTTCATTTGTCACTGTGTTACGTGGTTTTACCGCAATCGCTACATCGTTTCCATATACAACTGTAGACACACGGTCTACGTTATTCATACGTTTCACACGATTTGTTATTCTTTCAGCTGTTTTACCATCATTGTTAATGTATGAATTGTTCATTGTAATATTACGAGTTGGATGCGGATTAGCAATTTGTCCATTGTAATTTACATCTCGATAATAATTGTATCCTGTATCGTTACGACCATTTCTATATGTTACATAATCTGTATAACGATCATTACGTGTCACATTATCACGATACTGGTGTGTATCATTATAAGATGTACGTTCGTAATTGTAGTTACGTCCATCCATTGCATTGTTATCTTTCGGTGTACCACATGCAGCTAATGCACTGGTAACTAACAAAGAAGCAGCAATCACTTTTACTTTCGTATTCAATACAAAAACCCCCTCTGTTAGAATGAGCTTCTCTACTGAAAAGCTCCCTCTTATGATGAGTAACAGAGAAGGTTTTTACACTGTTAATATTTCACTGGGAATTTTCTAGCACTTCATAAAAAAACTGCATTTTCTTAATTAACACGAATGCAAAAAAGGCGGGAATACTCCCGCCTTTTTAAACTTCTTCGTCCTCTTCTTCTGAAACGGGCTCTCCAAATACATTTGGTGGATCTGGTTGATAATACATCGTTCCTGGCTGTGGTGCATATGCAGACTGAGTTGGTTGATAATATAAAGGATTCGCATATTGCGGACCACCTGGTTGTGGACTATATAGTCTACTTTCTCCTCCGCATCCACAATCTTCCTCACCCTGCACAAGCGGCGGCATATTATTATCCATTGGCATCATATTCGGATTTGGCATAGACGTATATTGTGGTCCAAACGGCGCTCCTTGCTGATATGGCATTTGATATGGATTTGGTTGTTGATAATACGGATTCGGCGGCATCATGGGCTGTTGATACGGCATTTGATATGGCATCATATTCGGTGGTTGATTGTTATCCATTATCGGCATCATATTCGGCATTTGATTGTTATCCATAATTGGCATCATATTCGGCATTTGATTGTTATCCATAATTGGCATCATATTCGGCATTTGATTGTTATCCATAATTGGCATCATATTCGGTGGTTGGTTGTTATCCATAATTGGCATCATATTCGGTGGTTGGTTGTTATCCATTATCGGCATCATATTCGGCATTTGATTGTTATCCATTATCGGCATCATATTCGGCATTTGATTGTTATCCATTATCGGCATCATATTCGGCATTTGATTGTTATCCATAATTGGCATTATATTCGGTGGTTGGTTGTTATCCATAATCGGCATCATATTCGGTGGTTGGTTGTTATCCATAATCGGCATCATATTCGGTGGTTGGTTGTTATCCATAATCGGCATCATATTCGGTGGTTGGTTGTTATCCATGATTGGCATTTGAATATTTGGCGGTATGACTTGTGGAATAACTACATTTTCTTTCGATACATTTGGTGATACTATATTCCCTACGTTTTCTTTCTTTACTTGTGGTGACACTATATTCCCTACGTTTTCTTTCTTCACTTGTGGCGATATTATATTCCCTATATTCTCTTTCTTCACTTGTGGTGACACTATATTCCCTACATTTTCTTTCTTCACTTGTGGTGACACTATATTCCCTACATTTTCTTTCTTCACTTGCGGCGATACTATATTCCCTACATTTTCTTTCTTCACTTGCGGCGATACTATATTTCCTACATTTTCTTTCTTCACTTGTGGCGATATTATATTCCCTACATTTTCTTTCTTCACTTGCGGCGATACTATATTATTTTTTTTCGTTTGCGGAGAAATGATATTGTTAGGTTTCATTTTACTAATTTGAGGAGCAATTAACTCGCTGCCTTTTTTTATTACATCCGAAATTTTATATTCTTTTTTCGGTTTTATTGGTGGTTGTGGCGGTTGCGGTAATACATTTACCGAAAACTTCGTGTTTTCTTTTTCCGCCGGTTTTTGTTTTTCTATCACAGGTGGTTTTTGAATAACAGACGGTTTTTCAACTGGTTTCTCTTTTTGAATTGGCTGTTCTTTTTGCACCTCTTTTTGCGGTTTCACCTGTACTTCTTTTTGCGGCTTTACCTGCATTTCCTTCTGCGGTTTTACTTGCACTTCTTTTTGTGTTTGTTGCATAGCTGGCTGCTGTGTAATTGGTGCTGATTGATACGTAACTTCTTCTTCATCTTCTATTCCAAGTGGAGTTGGTGTTGCTGCAAATTCTTTTTGTTGCACTTCTTTTACGTATTGCTTTGGAGGCGCTGAACCTGCTCCAGCCTGTTGTTTCATGTGAACACTCTTGGATGGCACTTTAATTTTCATACCTGGCATGATTAAATCTGGATTACTAAGTTGTGTATTTGTTTTTTTCAACGTATCAAAATCCACTCCGTACTTTTTCGCAATTTTCCAAAGGGTATCCCCTTTTTGCACGATATGAATTTTCAAATTTTCCCCCTCCTGTATAACTTATCTATAAGTAACAAATCTCATGAAGTAACTCTTTCTAAATAACATTAACTTCTTTTCACTTTTATCACTTCTTCGATTTTCAATATCATTCGAAGTGGAATAAGCATAAAGAACCACAATGATTTCTTCAAAACAATGTATGCCCATTTTGTTCTTGTTATGATTATATGTATGAAAAAAAGCAACGGGAATACCGTTGCTTTACACACGCTCTAACATACGATTTAATGCAAGAACCGCTTCTGCCGTTACTTGTTTATCTACGCTAATAACGTTAATTTCTTCTCCTCTTTCTATCGTTTCAAGTACCCATAATAAGTGAGGCAAATCAATTCGGTTCATCGTTAAGCATGGACACATAAATGGATTAAGTGAAACAATTTCTTTATCTGGATGTTGCTGAATAATTCGGTTCACTAAATTCATTTCTGTACCAATCGCCCATTTGCTACCAGATGGCGCCGATTCAATCATATCAATAATATACTTCGTTGAGCCTGCATAATCTGAAGCAGCTACCACTTCATAGCAACATTCTGGATGTACAATAATATTCATATCAGGATGATTTTTTCGTACGCTCTCAATGTTCTTCACTGTAAAATTTTGATGAACAGAACAATGCCCTTTCCATAAAATCACTTGAATTTCTTCTATATCCCCATCGTACTCTAATGAATCTGTGTGTGGGTCCCATACTGCCATTTTATCTAACGGGATACCTAAATCGTACGCTGTATTTCTCCCTAAATGTTGGTCTGGTAAAAAGGCGAGACGCTCTTTTTGAGTAAACGCCCAAGATACCATTTGCTTTGCATTAGAAGAAGTTACTGTTGCTCCTCCGTTACGACCACAAAACGCTTTAATTGCAGCTGTAGAGTTCACATATGTTAACGGAATCATCGTATCTCCAAATAATTTCTTTAACTCTTTCCACGCTCTTTCTGTTTGTTCAATATCTGCCATATCCGCCATCGAACAACCTGCACGCATATCTGGTAAGATAACAACTTGATCATCTGTCGTTAACATATCTGCTGTTTCCGCCATAAAGTGTACCCCGCAAAACACAATATATTTTGCGTCTTTATTGCTCGCTGCAACTTGCGCAAGCTGAAGTGAATCCCCTGCTGCATCTGAAAATTGTACCACTTCATCTTTTTGATAATGATGCCCTGGAATGAATAACATTTTCCCCATCTTCTCTTTAATTTCACGAACACGCTTTTCCATATCTTCCGTTGACATCGTGTAATAACGCTCTGGTAACATCGTTTCAATTGGCTGTACTTGTTCTAAAATACTCATATACGTTTCTCCCCCTCTAAGCCACTTTCCTTACCCTTCAATATTGAAACTAATATCAAGTGCTTTCACTGAATGTGTTAACGCTCCAAGTGAAATATAATCTACCCCTGTTTTTCCGTATTTCGATAAATCTTCAATTGTGATGCCCCCTGAAGCTTCTGTAACGATAGCGCTTGGTACAATTTTCGAAAACTCCCGGATTTCATCTGGCGTACGATTATCGAACATAATAATATCCGCACCAGCAGCAACAGCCTCTCTCACCTGTTCCTCAGTTTCCGTTTCTACTTCTACTTTCACCATATGTCCTAACTTTTCTTTCACTGATGTAACAGCTTTTGTAATAGAACCAGCAAAAGCAATATGATTGTCTTTAATCATGACACCATCATATAAACCGAAGCGATGATTAAATCCACCGCCACACACGACTGCATGCTTATCAAACATACGTAGTCCTGGCATCGTTTTTCGCGTATCACAAATGCGAGTATGACTACTATCTAAAGCACGAACCGCTTTACGCGTCATCGTCGCTATTCCGCTCATACGCTGAATAACGTTTAATATAACGCGCTCTGCTGTTAATAACGATGCAATTGGACCTTGCACAGTTGCAATGATTTCGCCTTTTTCTACAAGATCCCCATCTTTTTTATAAAATTCTACTTCAATTCTCTCATCAATTAATTTAAATCCTGTTTCAATTACTAAACGTCCTGCAAAGACCCCTGTATCCTTCGCAAGAAACGTTCCTTTCGAAAGTAAGTTATCTGGAAAAATAAGCTGAGATGTTACATCTCTTTCTCCTATATCTTCTAAAAAAAATCGATTTAATGCTTCTTTAACTTTTATCGTGTTCATAAAGCCCCTCTTCCCCTCATCACACAAGTTGTCGTTTTCTCTTTACTCGAACAATCTCTTTCTTTCCTATATTTCTATCTGGATAATCACTCCGGTAATGCCCGCCAATACTTTCTTCTCTTTGCAAGGCTGACACAACTATAAGCTCACAAACCGTTAACATATTAATAAGCGTTATCTCTTCATTCGTAAGAACATCATGTTGTAATATCATATTTCGAACACCATACTTACTAAGCCATCTCTTCGCATAAAATAAACTTTGCTCTGTTCGCACAATCCCAACATATTTCATCATGCATTTTTGTATTTCTTCTTTCGTCGGTAAATGATTCAGAACGATAAACTTTGCTTCCTTTTCGGCTAGCATGTTCACATTTTCTTTTGTCTCTCTAGATAAAATGTGCCTTCCGATTCTTCCTCCAAACACAAGTCCTTCTAATAATGAATTACTCGCTAATCTATTTGCACCATGAACCCCATTACAAGCTACTTCCCCGACTGCGTATAGGTTCGGAATAGACGTCTCTCCATCACAGTTCGTTTTCACGCCACCCATGTGAAAATGAGTACCGGGCACGACTGGAATAAGGTTTTTATTTATATCGACTCCATTCGTTTTACATATCGATGACACGGTCGGAAAGCGTTGTTCAAAGTTTTGAATCATTTCGATGTTTAAGTACACTTTTTCACCCGCAAGTAGCTGTTCATGAATAGCCCTTGCGACTACATCACGAGGCGCTAAATCCTGTTCGGAATGTATATCCATCATAAAACGCTGCCCTTTGCCATTTATAAGGACAGCTCCTTCTCCGCGAACAGCTTCGGACACGAGGCCGGAACAACGCCCACCCACGTATAACATCGTCGGATGAAATTGTATAAACTCTAAATCTACAAGCTCTCCGCCTGCACGGTACACCATTGCAAGTCCATCACCTGTAATTGTCTCATCATTAGAAGTAAAGGCGTATAAACCGCCAATACCGCCTGAAGCTAACACCGTATAATCTGCATTGTAACGTTTCAGTTCTCCTTTATTGTTGCGAGTTAAAGCCCCAACACATTTATCTTTTTCTATAATAAAATCGAGCACCATTTCCTGTTCCACTACCGTAACGTATGGAGCTACTTCTTGAATAAGATGCTCTAATAAATTCTTTCCTGTTGCATCGCCACCTGCATGTAAAATACGACGTTTTCGATGCGCTCCTTCTTTTCCAAGATGAGGACCTGTTTCATCTCCATCAAATTTCATTCCTCTTTCAATAAGGTTATTAATTTCTTTCGGTCCTTCCTCGACTAAATAACGGACCACTTCTTCATTGTTATAATGACACCCTGCTACTAACGTATCTTCAAAATGATCATTAGGATTGTCATATGTAGCTACCGCTGCGGCAATTCCACCTTGAGCTAAATGTGTATTATTACTACGTTTTGTCTCCTTTGTGATAATAATCACATTCTTTTCGTGACAAATCTCTTTTGCAACACGAAGTGCCGCAACGCCACTTCCAATAATTAAGACATCTGCACTTGGCATAATTGTTGCCTCCTACTTTACACTTTTCAACTGTCTTGACACCTATATTTACATAGTTTTAAAATAATGACAAGAGTTTTTTTATAATTCTTATTTTCACTACCATTTAAAAAGTAAAAGAAATGTAACTCTTACTAGAGAGAGGAACTTACATGATGATATATCTTGACTATGCAGCTACTACACCTATGAGCGAGGAAGCGTTACAAACATATATGAAAGCAGCTTCGCAATACTTCGGAAATGAACAAAGTTTACATGATATTGGAGGAACGGCTTCTTCTTTATTACAAGTTTGCCGAAAAACATTTGCGGAAATGATTGGAGGCAAAGAACAAGGCGTATTTTTCACAAGCGGTGGATCGGAATCGAACTATCTTGCGATTCAATCACTTCTAAATGCCCGAAATAAGAAGCATATTATTACGACACCTATGGAACATGCATCCATTCGAAGTTATTTTCAATCTCTAAAATCAAAAGGTTATACGATCACTGAAATTCCTGTTGATAAAAGCGGACTCATTTGTTTAGTAGATTTAGAGGCAGCTATTACAGAAGATACTGTGCTAGCAAGTATACAGCATGGAAACTCTGAAATCGGAACCGTTCAAAACATTACAAAAATCGGGCCACTTTTAAAAAAATATAATGTTTTATTTCATACGGATTGTGTGCAAACGTTTGGTAAACTGCCTATCCATGTTTTTGAGATGGGGATTGATAGTCTTTCTGTTTCAGCACATAAAATATACGGACCAAAAGGTGTCGGCGCTTGCTACATAAATCCGCAATCTCGCTGGGAACAAGTATTTCCAGGAACTTCTCACGAAAAAGGATTTCGCCCAGGTACAGTAAATGTTCCCGGCATCGCATCTTTTTTAACAGCTGCTGAAAATATATTAAAAACTCAATGGGAAGAAAGTTTACGTTTTAAAGAGTTACGATCCTACTTTTTAGAGCAAATACAAACACTTCCGCTAGAAATTGAAGTAGAAGGCCATTCTACTTCTTGTTTACCACATATTGTTGGGGTTACAATAAAAGGAATAGAAGGTCAATATACTATGCTAGAATGTAATCGTCATGGTATTGCCATTTCCACCGGAAGTGCTTGCCAAGTCGGTAAACAAGAGCCTTCGAAAACTATGCTTGCAATTGGAAAAACGTATGAAGAGGCCAAACAATATGTCCGCTTCTCTTTCGGACAACAAACAACGAAAGATCAAATTGATACTACTATTCATGCACTACACACAATTGGAAATCAATTTTATAGAGGTGTTAAATCATAATGAAACAAAATGAACAAAAAAAGATTTTAGGTGAAGAAAGACGACAGCTTATCCTCCAGTGGCTTCTTGCTGCAAATGAACCGTTATCTGGGAATGAACTATCGAAAAAGACGAACGTAAGTAGACAAGTTATCGTGCAAGATATTTCCTTGCTTAAAGCACGAAACGAACCAATTATTGCGACTGCTCAAGGTTATTTATATTTAAAGCCACAAGAGAAGCAACAAACTTTCGAACGCGTAATTGTATGCCAACATAAACCAGCAGAAGTACGTCAGGAACTTACAATGCTTGTTGACCATGGCGTTACGATTAAAGACGTAAAAGTTGAGCATCCTGTATACGGTGACTTAACAGCATCCATTATGGTAAGCAATCGCTTTGATGTAGAGCAATATTTACAAAAAATCGAAAACACAAATGCTTCCTATCTTTCACAACTAACAGATGGTATTCACTTACATACAATCGAGGCAGATTCTAAAGAAAAATTAGATGCTGCTTGTGAGGCACTGGATAAAGCAGGATTTCTCGTTTATTAATGTAAAGCACAGAGTTTTTATCATTCTCTGTGCTTTTTTAATGCTATAATATTGTAATCAATCGTAAAGGAGATCAAATATGGGAATTGAACTCGTTCACTTTAGCATTGGCAAACCGAAACAAATGAAATATGGCGAAGATAAAGAAATGATAACAGGTATATGTAAAGATCCTACAGAAGAGGCCTTTCTCTCAAAAGACGGATTTCGTGGTGATGACGTAGCGGATTTAAAACATCACGGGGGACCTGATCGTGCCGTTTGTGTGTACCCACACGAGCATTACGCACTATGGGAAGAGGAATTTCAAACTACGCTTCCCGCTTCCACATTTGGTGAAAACATTACCGTAACAAATATGTTAGAGCATGACGTATGCATCGGAGATACATATCAACTAGGCGAAGCAATCATTCAAGTAACGCAAGCTCGCGTACCTTGTAGCACAATTTCAAAACGTCTTGGCATCCCTGGCATTTTGCCGCGCATTGTAGCAACTGGATTTACTGGCTACCTATGCCGTGTTCTTCAAGAAGGTACTGTACGTAAAGATTCTAAAATTACATTACTAGAACGTCAACCCGGCAATGTTTCTGTTTTGTTCTCTAACGAAATTTATTTTCATAATAGAAAAGATAAAGATGGCATTGAAAAAATTCTTGCTGTTCCAGAACTAGCTGATATTTGGCGTGGTCAGTTAGAAGATCGTCTTGCGAAGTTAAAATAAAGTGAAACTTTAATCAGCCCTCACCAATCGGGCTGCCCGGCAAATAGCGGGATAAAGAATCCCACCTTTTGCAGGTGGGATTTTATTAATCTATCAAAAAATATACTAGGCAATGAAATGATATGGACGATTAGGCAAATACAAATATTCCATCTACATCTTACAACCAATAAGAAGAATAACTCCCCAGTACAGTAACAGAAAAACCGAGTGCTTCAAGTTCCATCGTTACGCCTGGCAATAATACGTCATCGTATGCTTTATCGACATCGATTAAGAAAAAGTAATTTCCAAGACCTGTTTTCATCGGACGCGATTCGATTTTTGATAAGTTTAATTTTCTCCATGCGAAAGCTGATAGCACTTGATATAGGGCACCTGCATAATCTGCAGGTAACGTTATCATAAGCGTCGTTTTCTCTCCGCGGTTTTCTCCGTTATTCGGGAGTATTGCTTTCTTTTTCTTATGGAGCACTAGGAAGCGTGTATGATTATTTTTATGCGTATGAATACTACGTCTTACAATTGTTAATCCGTATTTTTCTGCAGCTGCTTCATTTGCAATAGCGGCAATTTTTTCTTCAGGATGTTCTTTCACATATTGCGCAGCGGCACTTGTGGATGTCATATCTCGAACAGTTACTCCTTTTAATTCTTCATTTACAAACTTATGGCACTGTGCAATGGCATGCGGATGAGAATGCACCGCATATACTTCATCCCACACTTCTGCATACTGCGGATGTACAAGTAAATGCTGCTGAATTGGTACTGTAATTTCTCCTACAATAGAAAGCGGCTGCTCATGTACAAGATAATCAACCGTTATATTCACTGAACCTTCTATTGCATTTTCTAACGGTACGACTGCGAAGTCTACATTTTCATTTGCAGCTGCATCTATACAATCTGGAATCGTTCGATACGGTACATGATCTGCTTCCGGAAAAAAACGACTCACCGCCATATTTGTAAATGTTGCTTCTGGTCCTAAATATCCTACTCGAATCATCGTCTTTTCCCCTCTTTTTCGTTTTCTTACTGTTATACCATACTTTTTTATATTCTTCTATGTAAATTTCGAATATTAAAAAAAGACTAGCATTTGCTAGTCTAAATGTTTCTTATATTCTCTTTGAGCGAAGAAGAAATAAATGATACATGCTACGATATAAAACAGAATGAACAAACCTACTTTTTTTAATGATCCATCCATAAAAAAAGTATTATGAAACGTATATAACGCAACTGCACTATGCATACTCCCTACTATAATTGGCGCAAAAAATAGCATACATAATTGCCAACGAGAAATTTTCCATACTTCTTCCTTCGTCATTCCAAGTTTAGAGAGTGCACCATACTGCTTTCGGTCCGATGCAATATTATGGAACCATTTAAAATACACGATACTACATGAAGTAAGAAAGAATAATATACTAATAAACGAGCCCACAAATAGAGTAATATCGCCGCCTTCTTTCATACTTACATATAACTCCATATTACTTCGAAATGCATTATTATTATCTTGTTTCATATGTTTCCGTAAATCTTCATTCAATTTCTTCGTCTTTTCGATATTTGATAATGTGTAGCCTCTATATATCATCTTTTCAGAATCAGGAACCTTATTTGCTATATTGTCAAAGTCTTCATCATTCATAACGAAGAACAGACCATTAATGTACGAAGGGTGATAGTTAAATTGAACCCCTTCTTTCTGACCGTTAAATACGAATTGATATGGTTGATTCATTACTTGCAATTGAATCTCTTTTTGATTATATACATTCGAATTATTGTATTTATTATAATAAACGAGTGTCACTGTATCTTTTTTAGGATGATATGTTTTCTGTTTTTGTTTCCTCGCTTCTTGGTTATAATCACTTTCTTTTATAAGCGGTGCTATTGTTGTTTCTCCTTTATTAGACTGAAAGGATGCATACACTCCAACAAAACTCATATATTGAAAATCATCATACCCATATTGATTCAGTAATTTTTCAACCGCACCTTCTTCAAAGACTTCATAAGTAGAAATACCTTTTTCTATGTACGAAAACGAGTGTACCCCTCCCGTTCGCCACATATCTTGCATGCTAGAAAAATACAAGAACACCGTACCTGTTGCCGTAACTACAAACGTCGTTGCCATAGACATCAGAAAGAAAAAGCGACCATTTTCCTTCATTCGATGTGACAATTGATTCACTATAAATAAATATGGATATGTATACATAATCTTTTTATTTCGCTTTATCATTTCTAACACTTGGGTAGCACCATGCGCGAAAGAAAAATACGTTCCCAAAAAGACAAGTATAGACACAGGGAAAAAGTATATTGCTATCGTAGCCACCGTCACTTGTAGCGCTAACGCATATCCTATCCCTAAACAAATAAAGCCGAATATACAAAGCCACTTTGATGTTTTCTTCTCTTTTTTATCTGTTCGAAATTCTTTCAATAACCGAATGATTTTTATATTCCATATACGTAAAGCACTTATAAAAGATAACAGAATAAAAACGACCATATATGTAATAAATGTTACACCAATCGCACTTACGTCAAATATAACAGGGAGTTCTTTCGGAAGCCCCAGTAACATACTAAACACCATGAAGAAGAGCTTTAAAAAGATCAAGCCCAGCCCTATACCGAAAATATTAGCAAAAATTCCAATTAATATTTGCTCGGTCATAATTACTCCTATTACGTTAGACTTCGTTGCTCCCATTAACATATATAACCCTAATTCTTTCTTACGTGCTTCTATGAAAATAGAAGTAGAGTACAAAATAAATATGACGAAAAAAGAAATAATTATAACATTACATATGATAAGTCCCCAGCGTACGTTTTGATACCACATCGTCTCTTGCATATACGGATGTACAATGACAGACATATATGCAAAAGATGCAAATATCGCAAAACAACTACTTAAGAAAAACACTTTATAATTACGCCAATTTCCTTTTATATTTTGCAGCGCTAGTTGCCGAATGTTCATCTATCGTCCTCCTGTAACTTACTACATAGGCAAAAAGCTAGAGGTTCCCCTAGCTTTTTACGTGTTTTAAATATCCTCTTTGCGCGATCATAAAGTAAATGGCAGAAGCTAAAATGTATGCTCCAATTACAAGCGCACCTGATTTCCACAAATCAATATAAAGCATTTTCCCTAACGTATGAAGAGCAAATCCACTATGAATGGAACCGATTAAAATTGGGATAAAGAAGATAACTCCCATTTGTCGAATCGCAATTTTGCGAATTTCTTTATCTGTCATACCGATTCTCTTTAACGATTTAAATTGAATACGATCTTGTTCTTTATCGTTAAACCATTTAAAGTATGTCATACTACAAGCGAAGAAGAAGAATAGTACCGCCACGAAGAAACCGATGAACATTGTAATCGCTCCACCTTCTCTTATATCCTTATACGCAAACACTGAATTTCTCAATTCTCCTTGCTTTTCTGGTGCAATTTCATTTTTCAAATCTAATACAAGATCTTCTGTACTTTTCCAATCCTCAATATAATAACCGTAATATTTCGTCTTTTCTTCATCTGGTACGAGTTTTGCATACTTCTCAAAATCTTGATCATTTACAACCAGATATTCACTATCATTAAAAACAGAAAATGAAGTTGGGCTATTTAACTGAACAGACTGCTTTTGTCCGTTAATTGTAAATTCATACGGTTTCGTACGGTCTATCTTCATCAGTTCATTTGCCATATCGACCATAACCATCGTTGCACTGCCTGGTGCATTATGAACTTCTGTAACTTGCTCTCTCTTTTGTTCACGCACTTCTGCATTATATTCTTTTTCTGAAATAATCGTCATCGGTACTTCATGTTCACTATTAAACAACGTTATTTTCTGTGTTGCCGGTAGTTTAACGTAGGTTACTTTTCGCGCATCTTCAAACCCATGTCTCTTCACAAGCTGCTGTACCTTTTCTTCATTAATAAGGTTATGCGTATTTAACCCCTTTTCCTCATATGAAATAGCATGTGGAGTTTTGACTACCGTTTTATAACTCATATCCTCAAAATATACGTAAAGCGTGCCAACTGCCGAGGATACAACCGCCGTAATAATAGAAATTACAAATAGAAAACGAGCATTATCTTTCATTTTATAAATAAGGTTACTAAGGACGAACATATTTGGGTACGTATAAAAAGATTGTTTTCGTTTTTGCAATGCTTTTAATACCACTGTACTTCCTTGTGTAAATAGTAAATACGTTCCGCCAATTGTCAGTCCTACAACCGGTAAAAAGAGGATGAGGAAATTCAGAAACGTTACTTGGAAGCTAAGTACATACGCAGCAATAATACATCCTATACCAACTACACATAACCATGTAAATGCAAACGGCTCTACTTTTTGCTTTCTTGCTTCTCTTAATAAATCAATAATTTGCAAGCGCCCGACTGTCCAAACACTAAACAATGATAGGATTAAAAATAGAATAAAGTATACACCAGCTGTAATAAGAATTGCTTTACTATTCCAAACGAGTGGAAGTGTCTTATCTATTTTCAATAATACGCTTAACGCTTGGAAAAATAATTTTGAACAAAGCATTCCAGCCCCAATACCAACTACAATTGCAATACTACCTAACATCAGTTGCTCTAATATAATCATTCGGCCGAGCTGCGATTTCGTTCCGCCAATTAATGTTAGTAGACCAAACTCTTTTTTTCTTGCTCGTAAAAACGTTGAATTTGCATATAAAATAAAGAGTGCCGAGAAGATGACCACAATATAATTCATCGATTCTAATCCTTTTGTGATCATCTTCCTCATACTAATATTACCGCTTACGACATCTGGATGATAAATAAAAGAAGCATACATGAAAAATACGACAATCGATAAACAACTACTTATAAGAAACGCTTTATAGTTACGCCAATTTCCTTTTACGTTATTAAGCGCGAGCTGGCGAAAGTTCATGATACTCTCCTCCTAGCATCGCAAGTACGTCCAGAATTTCTTGGAAAAAGGCTTGTTTCGTTCTTCCTTTATGTATTTCCGAGAAAATTTCTCCATCGCGTATGAAAAGGATACGTTCACAATAACTAGCCGCTACTGGATCGTGCGTAACCATTGCAATCGTTACTTTCTTTTGCTCGTGTAAATCTTGTAGAGCGCCCATTAGCGATTTCGCTGACTTCGAATCTAAGTTTCCAGTTGGCTCATCTGCTAAAATTAACGTCGGTTCATGAATGATTGCTCTCGCTGCTGCTGCACGTTGTTGTTGTCCGCCTGATACTTCGTATACTTTTTTATTTAAAATTTCTTCGATGTTTAAAAACTTCGCAATTTCCAGTACTTTCGCATCGATTTCATTTACAGGTTTTTTCGCCATTACAAGCGGTAAAATTATGTTTTCTTTAATGGATAACGTATCAAGTAAGTTAAAATCTTGGAAAATGAACCCTAAATGTGTACGGCGAAACTCCGCTAATTTTGCAGCACGCATTTGATTAATTTCTTCACCATTTACAAGCACATGACCTGAAGTTTGCTTATCAATTGTTGCTAATAAATTTAAAAGCGTCGTTTTTCCGCTTCCTGAAGGACCCATAATCCCTACAAATTCGCCTTCTTCTATTTTAAAATTTATATCGTTTAAAGCAGTCGTCGCTACTGAACCTTTTGATTGGTACACCTTCGTTAATCCTTTTACTTCAAGAACACTCATTTCTAATCCCCCTATGTGTTTTCTTCTTACATTTACTATAAGAAAAATAAGAAAAAGAAACGAGTGATTTCCCTTACAAAACGTTTTGTTATCTTACAGTTTTGTCATTTTTCTCATTAATGTATGATACTCTTCATCTTTTGCAAATTGGAACGTGAATGTTGTTCCTTCTCCTTCAGCCGATTGAACATATATTCCATGATGTAAATTATCGCAAATTTCCTTCGTAATATATAAGCCCATCCCAGTCGCTTCTCTCGTTTTACGTCCATTTATTCCCGTAAAGAATGGATCAAATATGCGCTTTACGTCTTGCTCTGGAATACCAATTCCATTGTCCTTAATATGTAATAACACCTTTTGATTTTTCTCTTCAATTTGAAATTGAATTTCTTTTTTCTCTGCCGCTGAAATTTTTGTATACTTGATTGCGTTTACAACAATTTGACCTATAGCAATACTCAGCCATTTTCTATCAGATGCAACCATACAAGTATCTTCTTCAAACATCACTTTCGGAAATACAGACGATTGAATGAAGGATTTTCGATTTTCATTAATAATACCTCGCACGACATCTATAACATTTACTACTTCTACTTTATAATCCTTCGCAAACTGCTCTAGCCTTGCCATATGTAACGCTAAATCTAAACCATTTAGTATACGGTTATTTTCTTCACGAATACTTTCAACTGTTGCTCTTGCCTCACGATGCTCCTTGCCAAACTTCTGCAACAATAATTCAATAACAGATACTGGTGTTTTCATTTGGTGAATCCATTGGTTCATAAATATCATTTGCTGTTGCTCTTTCGCATGCTGTTTATGAACTTCATTCATATATTGCTGTCTTAATAACGTAAAAGATTCAACGACCATTTCTTGCTCTAATGTATAAGATTCATCAATAAGTAAAGAGTCATATAATGTATTTCCGCCAGTAACATACTTTTTGATACTCTTTAAAAACACACTCCGTTTTCGGTAATCGTAAATGAGGTATACAGTAAACACAACTGTTCCTAATAAAAGTCCATATAACCACGTACTCCAATCAATCGATTTCTTTTCTAAAAGACTTTGCAACTGCAAAACAAGCCCAAATAAACAAAGGCTAACAATATAAGAAAGAATTAAAGAAAAGCGGTCCATAAGGTAATTTTTAACCTTCATGCCCTTCGCCCCACTCTGTAAGAAGCGCATAACCATATCCACGTTTCGTTACAATTGCATTTTTAATGCCTAGCTCTTCTAGTTTCTTCCTTACACGTTTTACATTTACGGTTAATGTATTATCATCCACAAATGCTACTTCATCCCATAGAGCTTCTAACAGCTCTTCGCGCGTTACATATTGATTTGCCTGTTTCATTAAACACTCTAATAAGTAAAACTCATTTTTTGTCAGGTCAGTTTGTTGTCCCTGCCACTCAACGATATGCTGGGACGGGAATAACAACAGTCCATTTACACCTAAACAATCACTCTCAGCAGCAGAGGCATACTCTCCATAGCCACGGCGAAGCGCACTCTTCACCTTTGCCATTACGATATCTAAATGGAATGGCTTCGTAATATAATCATCGCCGCCATTTTCAATCGCCATTACTTGATCCATTTCCCCTGTTCTTGCAGAAACAAAAATAATCGGCGCATTCGATACAGTACGAATTTGACGACACCAATAAAAACCGTCAAAGTACGGTAAATTAATATCAAGTAACACAAGATGAGGATTTATTTTTACAAACTCATCTTTTATATGACGTAAATCACTTGCTCTAAATGATTGATAGCCATACCTTTCTAAATGCTCCTCTAATATTCCCGCAATTTTCTCATCGTCTTCTACAATTAATATTTTATACATGTTCTTTTTCTCCCCATAAAAGAATTCTTCTACATTTACTCCTTTTTCCATTATAAATTGAAAATTTAATTAGTGGGGATTTTTTCCTATATAAATCCGATTTTTACGATATAAAAAAAGACTGCCGTATTTCGGCAGTCTTAATCGATAAATTCAAATTCATATTCAAGAATTTTCACAATATCTCCGTCTTTTGCACCACGTGCACGAAGCGCTTCATCAATACCCATTCCGCGCATTTGACGAGCGAAACGACGTATAGATTCATCACGTGAGAAGTCTGTCATCTTGAATGTTTTCTCGATATCGTAACCAGAGATAACAAACGTGCCATCACTTTCACGTGTAATTTCAAATTTAACACCTTCAGTATCAAATTTGTACATTACACTTGTATCAGACTCATCCGCAACTTCATGTATTGGGAATTCTGGTGTTGTTTCTATTAAGTTTGCTACTTCAAACAGTAAGTCACGAACACCTTGTCTTGTTACAGCTGAGATTGGGAAGATTTTTACTTCGTCTCCCACTTTCTCTTTAAATGCTTGTAAGTTTTCTTCTGCATCTGGCATATCCATTTTGTTTGCAACAACAACTTGTGGACGCTCAGTTAAGCGAAGATTGTATTCTTTCAATTCATTATTAATCGTTACGTAATCTTCATATGGCTCACGACCTTCTAAACCAGACATATCAATAACATGCACGATTACACGTGTACGCTCAATATGACGTAAGAATTGGTGTCCAAGTCCGACGCCAGCATGTGCGCCTTCAATTAGTCCTGGAAGGTCAGCCATAACGAAGCTGCGGTTATCACCAGTTTCAACAACACCAAGATTCGGAACGATTGTTGTGAAGTGATACTCTGCAATTTTCGGACGCGCTGATGATACAACAGATAATAATGTAGATTTACCTACACTTGGGAATCCAACAAGTCCAACGTCTGCTAGTACTTTAAGTTCTAGAATGACATCACGCTCTTGACCTGGTTCCCCGTTCTCAGCGATTTCTGGCGCTGGGTTCGTAGCTGTTGCAAAACGTGAGTTACCACGGCCACCACGGCCACCTTTTGCAATTACAGCAGTTTGTCCATGCGTTACTAAATCGGCAAGAATTTGACCAGTTTTTTCATCTTTTACTACTGTTCCTGGCGGAACCTTTACAAGTAAATCTTCAGATTTACGCCCGTGCTGACCTTTACTCATTCCGTGCTGACCGCGATCAGCTTTGAAATGACGTTGGTAGCGGAAGTCCATTAATGTACGTAAGCCTTCCTCAACTACGAAAACAACATCTGCACCTTTACCGCCGTCGCCACCTGCTGGGCCACCTTTAGGAACATACTTCTCACGACGATACGCAACCATACCGTTACCACCGTCGCCGCCTTTTACATATATCTTGACCTGATCTACAAACATTATTTCACCACACTTTTTTCAATTGGTTGTAATATAACTGAGACTTCTTCGTCTCGCACTGTATAAGAAATGGAATACCATTTATTGTTTTGGGTCGCAAGCCAATTTTGTAGTTCTTCTACACTCGTTAGCTTACCACGAAAATCAAAAAAGAAACGAGCATTCTCCGCGTCACATTCAATTGTGATACAAACATAATTTTCAACATATACGTCTAAACTATGCTGAAGCATTGAGAAAAATTGATTCGTCCATGTACATACAGTCTCATCTAAGTGAGATAAGTTATGTAATTTCCCTAATACTTCGTACTCCAATAAGCACGGCTGCTGTTTCCAATTATATGTTAAAATCCACTCTGAAAATAAAGGCATTGATAGCCCCATCAGATTGGATTCTTGTCTCGCTTCTTGGACAAAACGATCGATGAGACTATGAATTTCTTCCACTTTTCCAAGTGAAAGGTTTCCTTTCACCATCTGCATACGATTGAGCCAATCATGTCTTGAATGGCGCAATGCATCTATAATTGTCCATTTTTCATTCATTTAGATACCCCTTAATATAGAAAAACTCTAACCTGCACTCAGGTTAGAGTTTTCCGTGAGTTCTTATGCTTCTTGAGCAACAGGATATACGCTCACTTGTTTGCGGTCACGGCCAAGACGCTCAAAGCGTACTACGCCGTCAACTTTCGCGTATAAAGTGTCATCGCCACCACGACCAACGTTAACACCTGGATAAATTTTTGTACCGCGTTGACGGTAAAGAATTGAACCACCTGAAACCGTTTGACCATCTGCGCGTTTAGCACCAAGACGTTTTGACTGAGAGTCACGACCGTTCTTTGTACTACCTACACCTTTCTTAGATGCGAAAAACTGAAGATCTAATCTTAACATACGTTACACCTCCTGCACTTTTTCTATTAAACGGATATACTTTCCGTAATCAAGTTCGATCGTCTTAAGCGAAACAACCAATCCTTCTAAAAGTATCTGTGCTTTTTCTGCTGCATGAACGTCTAAATCATTAGGCAATTCATACGTTAAGAATCCGCCATCACTTCCGAGTTCAATAGTTGCCTGCACATTACAAAGTTCTTCCACTGCATTTATAGAACCAAACACAACCGCTGTAGTTCCAGCACAGACAAGGTCTTGTCCATGTGGCGCATAATCGGCATGTCCAGTCATTTTAAATGATTGGATACTTCCTAATTTCGTGCGACTTATCGTAATTTTAATCATGTTAACCAGAATTAAGCGTTGATAGCTTCAACAACTAGCTTAGTGTAAGGTTGACGATGACCTTGTTTCTTACGATTGTTCTTTTTCGCTTTGTATTTGAAAACGATGATTTTCTTAGCGCGACCTTGTTTTTCAACTTTCGCAGTAACTGTTGCACCTTCTACAACTGGGCTACCAACTTTAACGTTTTCGCCACCAACGAAAAGAACTTTGTCAAAAGTAACAGTTTCACCAGCTTCAACATCTAATTTTTCAATGTAGATTGCTTGACCAGCTTCAACTTTAATTTGTTTTCCACCTGTTTCGATAATTGCGTACATACTTGCACCTCCTCTTAATTACTAAGACTCGCCAAAAACGAGGTAGACATAAATGCCTTTAGGGAACCTGTCTTGTGCGGTTGTAGCATATAGCCGTTTAGGTGCTATAAACTATAACATAAAGATGTTACCATAATTCATTGAGTATTGTCAATGAATCTTCTACTAACTATTTTTTCCGTTCTACAATTTCTTTTTTACTTCCAAAACGGATAATAGTGTACTTTTCGATAATATCATCTTTGAAATAAATTTCAAATGGAATATTTTTTTGTAATTCTTTTTGCAAAAATTGTTTTTGCAGTTCTTTAGGCGCAGCGATTAATACTGCCTCATCCTCTATGTTGCCATATGTGATTAATTCTCTCTCTAGCTCATACGCAATTGTTTCATACGACATTACATAACCCGTCGCTTTGCAAGATACACACTCTTCTAGTAATACGTCACGTAAAGAATGTTTTTTACGTTTTCGTGTCATCTCCAAAATTCCTAACTCAGTAAATCCAAGTACTCTTGTATAAGTACGATCATCTTTCATAGCAGCTATGAGACATTCTCTTACCTTTTCTTTATCTTCTCTTTTTTTCATATTAATAAAATCAATTAATATCATACCACCAATATCACGAAGTCTTAATTGGCGTGCAATTTCTTCAGCTGCCATCTCATTTGTGCGAAGTACTGTATCTTGTAAATTTTGTTTTCCAGTAAACTTGCCCGTATTCACATCAATTACAGTCATCGTCTCCATTTGCTCTACAATTAAATAAGCACCATTTGGAAGCCACACAATTTTTTGGAGTGCTTTCTCAATTTCACGCTCTATTCCAAAATGGTTAAACATCGAAGACTTTTCATTATAAAAAGATACTTTTTCTTTTCCAACTTTGTCTTCTAATTCTTTTACTATACTTCTTGTATCTACAACTACTTTTTCAATTGTTTCAATTGGGTTCTCTTGAAATACACGATCTAAAAAGGTCGCCGGTCGATGAAGTAATAACGGCGCCTTTCCTTGATCCTCTTTTCTTTTTAACTCTTCATACAACTGTTGTAACCCTTGCATTTCAGCTTGTATTTCTTCAATTCCCCCTTTTTCAGAAGCAGAGCGGAAAATGTAACCTCCCGTTCCTTCTACTTCAATTTCAAGTAACTGTTGTCTTCTTTTATTATTTTTTATTTTCCGAGAAACAGCTCGCATCTCATCAAACGGCATATAAACGACATATTTCCCGGTAAATTCTATATTCGCTGTCAATTTAGGCCCTTTCGTATCAATTGCCTCTTTCACAACTTGTACGAGTATCGCTTGCCCTTCATGTATACGATAAGAAGCTGGTACATCATCGTATGAAAGATACGCATGTTTTTCTAAACCTATATTTACAAAAGCTGCGTTCATTCCAGCAATTGTTCTTACGATACGTCCAACATAAATATGCCCAACAATCTCTTGCTCTTCATTACGTTTCCATAAAAACTCAACAATCTTTTTCTTCTCTTCAATTGCAACGCGCTTTTCCGAACCAGCGTAATTCACATATAACGTTTTCAAAATTATTTCCTCACTTTATAATCTTCTTTGCTTTTACAATAATAAAAGGTTAGTGCTATCGTCAACACTAACCGATTAATTCTTCAACTGATGAGGTTGTTCGTTTTTCAGTAAAATATGCATAGAGCAATTCATTTTCATCCAATGTGTAATGCTCTTTATATTTTCCACGGACGATAATAGAATGCTTATATCCTCTACGAAATTTTGTGAATATCTTATATAAATGATCTTCTGATTGCACTTCAATAGGTGCAATCTTTTCAATCCCTCTTTTATTTCCATAATAACGTTCTAATAAAAAACGCATAAATGCATACCGTCTTTGTTTCCACTCTTGATATAACGACACTGCCAAAAATATGAGTAGTACCCACATCATAATATTGTTACTATTCCAGAGCAACTGCCATCCTAATATTACACCAAAAAAAACACATGACAATTTCATCATCTTTTCATGTGCTTGTAAATAAGGAAAACGATATGATAGTATATTAAACAATACTTTCCCGCCATCTAACGGCCAAATAGGGAGTAAATTAAACGCTAAAATAATTATATTATTCCACATAAAGAAATAATATAAATCTGCATTCAACCAACCGGCTTCAAACAACATATAACCTACCAGCATCATCCAAACATGTTGAATCGGCCCTGCAATTACGACAACAAGTTCCTCTTTCAATGACTTATTACCATGTTCCTCAAGCTCGGCCACGCCACCAAACGGCAAAAGCTGAATTCTTTTTATACGCCAATTATAGTGTGCTGCTGCAATAGCATGCCCAAGTTCATGAATAAGAACGATACAAAATAACAGTAGTAACTCTTTAAAACGTGCAGTAAAAATACCAATGACAATAATAACCCAAAATAATGGATGCACGGAAATTTTCGTCAAAACGTCTCTATATTTAATCAAATGATATCACCTGGATCGGATCAATAAATTTTTCATTCTTTTTTATCGCGAAATAAAACTTTCCATTTTTATCATTTGTATCATTACTCACCGTTCCAATTTTTTGTTTCTTTGAAACGTAATCATATAATTTCACTGACATATCGTTTAAGTTTGCATACCATGACTCCGTACCATCTGCATGTTGAATTTGAACTGTATTTCCAAGTTCCTCTTTCTTACCCGCAAAAACAACTAATCCTTCATTCACTGACTCAACCGTTGCATTTGTAGCTGTTTGGACAAATACACCTTGGCCATTTTTTTGAAACCCTTGCATTACCTTTCCAGAAGCGGGAATTGCATAATCTTTTTGCTGAATACTTCCTTCTTTTTTCTCGTTTGGCGAATAGAATACGAGCGGTTTTCCAAATTGCTTTTCGTACCATTTCGCTACAGTAGCAAACTGAAATTCCTCTTTCATCACTTTTTCTGTAACAGCTTTAGCTCCATTGAATGAAGAAGGAGCATTCTTATATAAAATAGCAACCGAAAGAACTAATATTGCCGATAATAAAACTTTGAAGAAAAAGACTTCCTTTCGAAATAAAGGATGCATTTCCTTTTCTCCATCTTCAATAACTACTGTTTCGCTATCAAAATTCCCTCCGGTAAAATACTGTTCTTCCTCCATCCTTTCTTGCTCGGCCTTCCTTTTTGCAATCCGCTTTTTAATTTCTTCTACGCGTCTATTCTTCATACTGTCTCCTTTCTTTCGTTAAGCTAATTTCAATAGAAACAGTTGTATACAGTTTGTACATATGTATGAGCTAAGAAAGAAAGATATTCGTGTGAAGAAAAAAGAAAGCACCTCGCATATGTGCGAAGTGCTCTTAACGGATTCCAAAGAAGTTTTTCACCTTTGCAAATACCGATACCTTTTCTTGTTCAAATGCTTGTAATGGTACATTCTCACCTAACAAGCGTCTTGCAATATTACGATAAGCCAACGCTGCTTTTCCGCTTGGTTGCAACGCCACAGGTTCACCTGTATTTGTAGCTCGAATAACTTCATCGTCATCTTCGACAACACCAAGAAGCTCAATTGACAATGTACGTACAATTTCATCAACATCTAACATATCCTGTTCATGAAGCATATGACTACGTACACGGTTAATAACAAGTTTCGGTGGTTCAATATCCTCTTTTTCTAAAAGCCCAATAATACGATCCGCATCGCGCATTGAGGATACTTCTGGAGTCGTAACAACGATTGCTTTATCCGCACCAGCTACCGCATTTTTAAATCCTTGCTCAATCCCCGCAGGACAATCGATTAATATGTAATCATAATCTTGACGTAATACTTGTATTAATTCATCCATTTGTTCAGGTGTTACCGCTGATTTATCACTCGTTTGTGCTGCAGGTAATAAATAAAGATCATCAAAACGTTTGTCTTTAATAAGAGCCTGAGGTAAACGGCAACGCCCTTCAACGACATCAACAAGATCAAATACAATACGATTTTCCAGCCCCATTACTACGTCTAAATTTCGAAGACCGATATCTGTGTCAATTAAGCACACTTTCTTTCCAGATAACGCTAGGGCCGTACCAATGTTCGCAGATGTAGTAGTTTTACCTACTCCGCCTTTTCCAGATGTAATTACTATTGCCTCTCCCACAGCTATACAATTCCCCTTTCTAACTTTGTTAAATTAGGTCTAAGATGAGTGAGAAGTTGCAGGCGATCGACAACAATGTGATTGTTCTCATTAATATACGCACATTCTGCCGCCTCCGCTCCGTCTTCTTTCTCTTCCGGAGCCCGCATTGCCACATCACTAATTCGAAGTTGCATCGGGTTCATAACAGATGCAGCGATTACAGCATCTGAATCCCCATAATACCCAGCATGTGCAATTCCTCTTAATGATCCTACGACAAAAATATTCCCCCCAGCGATAACCGTTCCGCCTGGATTAACATCTCCAATTAACAACAAATTTCCTTTTACATGTAAAACTTGTCCAGAGCGAACAATTTTGGAAATAGGGACAATTTCTGTTTCTTCTTTCCAAGCTATTGCTTCTGCTTTAGTGATAACATCACTTTCAATTGAATCCACAACAAGATTCTTTTTATTACGAATTAACGTACGAATCTCTTCTTGTTGGACTTCTGTTAAATAACGATTTCCTACTTTCACATGCACTTCAATTAAAGAGCGCCCATCACCATCGTAGTAATGTGTAGAAAGTTTTTCGTCTAATTCCATCAATAATTCTGAGAATGAACAACAATCATCTAAATGAAGCGTTATCCCATCTTTTGTCCCTTTTATCGTTACATTTTGTTGCTTTTTTTCTTCCACTAAAGTTCACCCCACCGATTCAATTCGACATAAAATTAGAAAATCCTCTTTTCTTTTTCTTCCATCGCTTTTGAAAGACGCACTATATATCGTCTCAGTGGGAAACAAACTATCAATAAGAAAATAGCATTTAACAATAAAGTAGAAAGGAGACGATCTGTGAAAAAGACATGCGCTGGCATATGAGTACGTCCTAACAAAGTTAAGAATCCATACACATAATACTCTAGTGCTACAATGCTAGCTAATATGATAGAAACAACAATAAATAAATTCAATTGTAATACTTTCATCACACTATAAACTAAATAAGCTAAAATCGGATAAGCAAAAATATATATCCCGACAAGTTCTGTGTATACGGTATCAAATAAGAAGCCAAATAATAGTCCGTAATAAATCCCTTGGACCGGACTATAATACACTGTAATAAAACATAAGACGATTATAAAGAAATGCGGTGCTGCTATACTGTCTTTCCAAAACACATCCGTTGGAACAACAGTAGCAAACATATTTTCAAATAGAAACACAAAAAGGAGCAAAAGAGGAAGAGCTGCTCTTTTTAATATCTTCATCATCTCTTCTTCTCCTCCTATTCTAATGGCGCTGAAGGTGTTGCACGTTTAGCAACCGTAATATGCTCTACGTCATTTAAATCAGCGGCAGGTTTTACATAAGCTGTTTTTGTTAAGCCATATGCATCCGGCTGAACATCAACGATTTTTCCAATTACAAGACCTTTCGGGAAAATATCACCAAGTCCAGATGTTACAACTAGTTGATCTTTTTCTACCGGTGCATCAGAGCCAATCTTTGTGAAAAGAAGTAATTGTTTTTCTTTGTCATAACCTTCAATCAAACCAAAGATTTTCTCTTGCCCTTGTACAATAGCAGAAACGCGATTTGTTCGGCTCATAGAACTTAGTAATTCTACTGATGATGTAAACTGAGATACACTTTTCACTCTTCCAACTAACCCTTGTGAAGTTACTACAGCCATATCTTTTTTAATTCCTTGCTGTGCCCCTTTATCAATTCCAATTAAATCGTACCATTTATCTGGATTACGAGAAACAACAGTAGCTGGAATTTCAGTATACCCGCTATTTAACTCTTTTTTACCAGTTAGCTCTTGTAGCTTCTTGTTATCATCTTCTAGTTGTTTTACTTTCCCTGATAGACCTGCATAATTATCTAATTTTGCTTTTAATTCTTTATTCTCTTCATACGTGCGCTTTACATCCTCTACATTTTCGAAGAATCCAGCTACGTATTTCGCTGGCTTTTGGAATACACGTTCTACAACACCGACAGTGTCTTTAACAAACTGCTCTGGCCATGTTAAACTGTTCCGTTCTTTCAATGAGATTCCAATCAATGCCACGAGAAGAATAATACTAACCAACAAAACAATTAATCTTTTGTTTAAGAAAAACTGTGGCACGTTCACACCCTCTTAATTTCACTGATTTTTATTTTGCAATATTATCGAGCAGCAGTTTTGAAAAGATCGATATTGTCTAATGCTTTACCTGTTCCAATTGCTACGCAATCTAATGGATCTTCTGCAACAAGAACTGGCATTTTCGTTTCTTCACTAATTACTTTATCTAAATTACGTAGTAATGCCCCGCCGCCTGTTAATACGATACCGCGGTCCATAATATCAGCCGCTAATTCAGGTGGCGTTTTTTCTAACGTATTTTTAACTGATTCTACAATCGCATCTACTGTATCTTTTAATGCATCTGCAATTTCTTCTGGCTGAATTAGTACTGTTTTTGGTAAACCACTTACTAAATCACGACCGCGAATTTCCATAGGCTCGATACCTTCTGGCTCGCCTGCAGAACCAATTTCTAATTTTAATGCTTCAGCTGTTCTTTCACCAATCATTAAGTTATAGCTTTTCTTAATGTACTGAATGATTGAATCGTCCATATCATCACCAGCAACACGAACTGACTGACTTGTTACAATACCACCTAAAGAAATAATTGCAACTTCTGTTGTACCACCACCGATATCAACAACCATACTACCAGTTGGTTCCCAAACAGGTAAGTTTGCACCAATTGCTGCTGCAAATGGCTCTTCGATAGGATAAGCATCACGAGCACCCGCTTGACGAGTCGCATCGATTACTGCACGTCTTTCTACAGCTGTAATACCAGATGGTACACATACCATTACATACGGCTTACGTGAGAAGAAACCGTTTGATTTTTGAGCTTGTTGAATGTAATATTTCATCATTGTTGCAGTTGTTTCATAATCAGCAATTACACCGTCTTTCATCGGGCGAAGTGCCACAACGTTCCCTGGTGTACGACCAATCATTTGTTTTGCATCGCTACCTACAGCAACGATTTGTTTCGTATCAGTTTGTAACGCAACTACTGAAGGTTCACGTAAAACTACACCTTTTCCTTTTACATATACAAGCGTGTTCGCAGTTCCTAAGTCTATTCCAAGATCGCGAGTAAATCCACCAAATCCAAACATATTATTTATCTTCCTTTCTTGTTTTCACGGACTCATTTTTTCTTACTTTATATTATAAAAACAGTACGTTTTTTATATCTTTATCCTTTTTGTAGATAAATTTCTACAAAAAACTCATAAATCACATTATAAAACAAAATAAGTAAAAAGCATAGTCTTAAATATGACCTTTTTCCTTTAAACTCACGAATTTATGGTCACCTATTATAAATAGTGATAGGTAAGAAAAAACCACGACTTTACTCGTTTGGACTTCTTTTCCCCCACTTCACACCGTACGTGAGACTTTCACCTCATACGGCGTTCCATCAACTCAATTATTTACGTTAATCCCAATTTTTCTCTAAAACCTAGAACCTTTTCCCAAATTACTTTTCCGACCATGGAATAATCTTTTGAACTGTGAATCATTTGATGGCAATGTTCATGTAGGGATGCAAGGTTAGGAACACGATTTACTTCTTCTATGGGGAGTTTTGGGTTGACATGGTGTATGTGTACATCATCCCCCTGAAGTAACTCTCCACATACTCGACATCTTCCTTTATCACGGTTAAATGCATAGGCTCGATTCATAAAGTATTCAAAGTTGTACAATTTTCCCTTATGTCCGATTTTGATAATCTTGGACCAATTCAAGCTGAGGAGCTCATCCGCTCTTACTTTAATGGGCTTTTTATTCGTTCGGTTCATATAAATTTGTCTACCCAGTTTGGTATACGGTGTCTCTTTAGGGCTTTTATTTTTAGGCTTTTTCCACCTACAAAAATCTAGCCTTGTAACACCTATTTTCAATTCGTTGTATTCAACCATTGGTATTTTGGTTTCGTACTTTTCGTGGGCTGACCGTAGATTGTCCACTCGTTTTGCAGGTATTTTATAACCTCCATGTTTTCGGAGTTTCAAATATGCCGCATAGTGGAGTTTATCAACATACTTTCCCATGTACACATTCACTTTCGTTGTACATTCGTAATATTGAATTAGCCCTCTTATTTTAGAGTTGATGAGATTAATCCAGTGAATCAGGTCGTCTTTCCTTGTTGCTTTTTTGATTTTCTTAATCGTTTTATGAATCTCATTTACCTTTTCTTTTAACCGTTGTTGATTTGGCTTACTGACGAGAATATGTCCATTTTTCGCCTTGCCCTTAATTGCCTTGATTTCAAAGCCAAGAAATTTAATTGGTCGTCTTCGTATATCTGTTATGAGCGTCTTTTCTTCTGACAATGTCAATTTCAACCGCTCTTTTAGATATTTTGTTATTTTGTACTTCCATTTCTCCGCATTCCGTTTAGAGTTCGTTATGAGTACCCAATCGTCTGCATATCTTACCAAATACGTTTCTTTTAGGCGTGTTGTTTTCCGTAACCTTTCGAACTGTTTGGATTTTTGTGCATACGGGTAGCTTGTTTTCTTATTTTCCCATTCTCTTGTTACCCATTGGTCAAATGCGTGTAGATAAGCATTTGCGAGTAGCGGAGAGATGATTCCTCCTTGAGGTGTACCAATTGGGTTCTCTTTTAATTCATCCATGATCCCAGCTTTCAGCATTGCTTTGATAATCATGAGGACACGTCTATCCCTAATTCCCATATTCCATAATTTCTTAATGAGAATCGTATGGTTAACACAATCGAAAAATTTACTAATATCTCCTTCGATAATCCAATAGTGTCCCGTGATATGAACGATGTCAGTTGTTCGAACTAATGCCATACTGGAATCTCTCATTGGTCTGAATCCATATGAATGTTGGAAAAATTGCGCCTCAAGAATTGGTTCAATAATTAAACGAACACACTCCTGTATAACTCGGTCGATAATGCTTGGTATTCCTAATGGGCGTAACTCTTTGGAATTTGGTTTTGGAATGTACTTTCTTTTAATAGGTTCTGGACGATAATTTCGAAAGTTTTCTTGTACGAGTTGTACGACTTTTGGGTAATCTTTTTGAAGAATGTCTGGTTTCATTAATTTATGGTCACTTCCAGCCGTACGACTTCCCTTATTCGCTTTAATGCGATGGATAGCCGTTAGTATCGTGGCTTCACTTGTCATCAGTTCTAATAAGTTTTTGTGTCCAGACGATTGTCCCTTTTGATTTATACTTTCGAAACTTTTATTATATAATTCGTCCTGTTTATCTCTTAATTCTTGTTCAGATTTTAGATAGTTAGATTCTTGTTCCATTGCGATTCCTCCTTATTGGGAGAATGCAAGGTTTTAATCAGGTATGCTCAAACGGCTTCCCTAACAAATTGGTTTAACTTAATAATTGGACTGACTATGCCCCTTCGCTCTATTCCCATTACAGAAACTTCGTCACTACTACGGGCTGCTGTCCCATAGATTCAATTGTCATTTCCTCCAATTTAGATGCATTGAGTTTAACTCCTCTTGTCATCATCCTCTATGGTTCCGCTGTTCCTTACGCTTTAGCTTTTCATTACCGTTTTAGCTGTCCTCTTTGACCCGTTAATCATCTTTTTGTCCACTGTTGGTAGGACGCAAGACACTATTCCATTATTGGAGTAGTATAGATTTTGCAACCACAAATACAAAACCCACGATTAAACTTCTTTTACAGAAGCGAGAAACTTCATTTCGTTTCCCTTTGCATTTACGAGCCGTACATACGAGGATTCCTGGTAAGTCAGCATGACGGTTTTATAGCCTCCCGCTTACTTTACTAACCGCTTCTCAGGTCTGTTTTTCAGCGCCTTTACCGAGCTTCGTACACAAATGTAGTTAACTATTTATGCACGTCGGAGTTTCAGAGCATCGTTACCAACATTTAACGATGAGTTGGGATTTCACCAACCTATTCAAGCGTAAAGTTCAAAGGTAAGTACCTTTGCCTAGTTTTATTGCATATTTCTACGCAGATTGTCTAGGAACAGCGCACACTATGATCAAGCACTTCAATTCCGATAATCTGACCGCATTCTACTAAGCGTTTTGTTACTTCAATATCTTCACGGCTCGGCGTGGGATCTCCTGAGGGATGGTTATGAAGACATATGATAGAGGCTGCTGCACGACGGAAGGCTTCTTTAAAAACTTCCCTTGGGTGTACAATTGACGTGTTTAAACTTCCAATAAAGATCGTTTGCCTATGTATAACTTGATTTTTTGTATTTAAATATAAACAAACAAAATGCTCTTGTTGTAAAAAGCGCATTTCTTCCATCATGTATTTCGCACAATCTTCTGGACTTCGAATACTATATCTATTTTGATATTCTAAACGTACCATTCTTCTGCCTAGCTCAAAGGCTGCCATAAGTTGCGATGCCTTTGAAATCCCAATACCATGTATACTAATTAGCTCTTCTAATGTTGCATCTTTCAACATACGTAAGCCATCAAATTGGTGTAAAATTTTATCTGACAACTTTAAAACTGTTTCTTCTTTAGAACCTGTTCTGAGTAACACTGCGAGGAGCTCTCGATTTGATAAACTTCCAGCACCTTCTGACAATAAACGCTCCCGTGGTTGTTCTTCTCTTACAACATCACGAATACCGTTCATCTCTCCACCCCTTTATTTGTTCTCTCAAAGAAAACCCCATGCAATTTTACGCATGGGTTACATCAATATCAAATTGTTTTAATTCTCGAACGAGACGTGCAATTGGTAAACCAACTACACTATAGTAGTCCCCTTGAATATGTTGAACGAAAATAGACCCTTTACCTTGAATCCCATAACTACCTGCTTTATCAAGAGGTTCTTTCGACGCGACGTATGTATCAATTTCCTCTTCTGTTAATTCCCAAAACGTAACTTCTGTACGCTCATAAAAAGTAACCGTTTTTTCTTTTGATATAATCGCAACACCTGTATACACTTCATGTGTTTTCCCAGATAGTAATTGTAACATCTCTTTCGCCTCATCCTCATTAGAAGGCTTACCAAGGATACGCGACTCATATGTAACAATTGTATCTGCACCTAACACAATGTGATCACTATTATTTTCTGCAACCGCTGATGCTTTTTGCAAGGCAAGCGACATTACAATATCAGAAGGCGATGAATATGCACCAATTGTTTCCTCTACTTCACTTAAAACGATTTCAAATGGTACGCTAGCTAACTCAAGCAATTCCTTCCTCCGAGGTGACCCTGAAGCTAAAATTATTTTTTTCATATTTTCTCCTTCCTTTCTCACATGAAGCAGAACAATTTATATCAATCGTATCAAAGGAATAGTTTGCCCACAAATGAAAGAAATATTAATTTCTCTAACTAAAAATAACACTTCTTTATTGCATACGATTATATTCCTGTCATAGAGAAAGCACTTTGCTCTAAATTCAAAAGAAAAGAAAGAAGTACATGTACTTCTTTCTTACTCATTTTATTATCCTATCATTTCACTTTCTACGAAACAATTTTTTCATACGAGAGTAAGCCATCAATAATAACTTGATTTAATTTCGCCAAAGATTCCTTATCCATTTTCCCATCTTTTACTGTTTGTACAGCTACCGACGTATACATATACAGTTTCTTTGCTTCTTCTCGCTTCATACTTTTCCCTTCTTTTTCAATCGCTTTCCATTCTTTTTCAATCACTTCTATATCTTTTGCGCTGCTTTTTCCACCAACTTGTACGCTAGAAGCATATTTTGCTAAATGAGTATATAATGGCTGCACTTTTGTTAAAAATGTTCCTACTTCTTTATCATCTTTCAGCAATGCTTTATCTGTTATATCCCAGTTCTTTTTTAAAACGGAGACACCATCATTTTTATACTTAGTCATTAATTGATTTATAGCCTGTTCATCGCTAGCAATACCAACAACTATTGCATACTTATCCCCGCTCGGTCTCAAAGCACCAATGCCCCCATTGCCTTTCCATTCTTCAAGAGCTGCCTGTCCCTTTTCTTCAGAAGAATAAAGCCCCCCTTGAACAAAGAATAATTTCATCGGATCCAATGACGTTCCTGTCTGCGCCTTTTGTTTTTCTTCTTTCGGTGCTGGTGTTTGTTCTGCCGTTCCACCCACCTTTGATTCTCCATTTCCAGTCGGCCTTGAAGCAGTTACTTCACTTCCTCCTGTTGTTCCTTGTCCAGTAAGTAAATGAAGCATCCCCATTCCAAACGTCGTACCGATAATAATTGCGGTTGCAACGATTGCAATTAATGTATTACTCCACTTCTTTCGGTATTTTTCCACAGACACTGATTTCGCTTTTTGAAACGGAACAACATTTTTAGGTCGTTCACTTTCTACTACCATCCATTCAAATTCATCTTTCTTCTTTTCCTCATACTTCGCTTCTGTTCCATTCACTTTCACTGAGATCGTTCGTGATTGCTTGTCCATACACTCACACCTCACCTCTTATCGTTGTCCGCATCATATCATATTCATTTCACAAAAAAACGAGATATTTGTCAGAGGAATTCGCCAAATAACCCTATATATTTATCTTATATGTATGCATTTGACTTCATTTGTAGAACAAAAAACTAGATAGCAAAGACTATCTAGTTTTTCTCTCGAATATATTTTCGAACTTCAGAAATGAAATAAAGAGAACCTGTTATGATAAAAACATCATTTTCCCCTATCATTTCAACTTTTGTATCAATTGCCTCTTTCCAATTTTCAAAAACTAATTTTGATTCTTTTTGTGAATATGATGCAAGCTTGTCTGCAGAAATAGCACGATCAAAGGCGAATGTTGTAAAAATCATTTCATCTGCAATGGTTTCTAATCGGCCTACCATGTTATGCAATTGTTTATCACCAAGGGCAGTAAATAAAACTATTACATTTTTATCTTTGTAATGCGCTTCTACTGTTTTCACAAGGCTTTCGATACCTTCTGGATTATGAGCACCATCTATAATAATATCCGGGTTACTTTGTAGCTTTTCAAAGCGCCCAATCCAATACGCTTCCCGTAATCCCGTTCTTATTCCCTCTTCCTCAATTAAAAATGATAAATATGTTTTTACATACATTACTGCCATAAGTGCTAGCGCTGCATTTCCTACTTGATGAATACCTTTCATTGAGATTTGCAAATCTTCAAATGCGGTAAAAGGACAAGTAAAATCAAACTGTTCCCCATCTTCGTTAGACTGTTTATGTAACGCTGTAAAATGCTTGCCAAGTTCGTATAAGTTTGCATGGTTTTCCTTTGCAACATTTTGAATGACTTGCAAAGCTTCTTCATCTTGCACACCAGTAATTACCGGCACACCAGACTTAATAATCCCCGCCTTTTCATATGCAATTTCTCCTAGTGTATTCCCTAAAATATGCATATGATCGTGACCGATATTCGTAATAATCGTGAGAACAGGGTGTATAACATTGGTAGAATCAAAACGTCCACCGAGCCCTGTTTCAAATAAAACAACATCACAGAAATTGACTTTACCGAAATAGCAAATTGCCATAACAGTAATAATTTCAAACTCAGTCGCTTCCCCTAAATCCGTTTCATCTAGTTTTTCCACGACTGGTTTTACCATCTTTACGAGTTCAGTAATCTCTTCATCTGCAATTGGTGTTCCATTCACACTAATGCGTTCATTAAATGTTTCGATGTAAGGAGAGGTAAACGTTCCTACCTTATATTTCGCGCCTTCTAACATGTAACGCATATATGTTAACGTTGAACCTTTTCCATTTGTACCAGCAAGATGAACACATTTTATATGACGCTCTGGATTTCCGAGCTCTTCTAGCATCCAATTCATTCTTTCTAATCCTGGTTTAATACCAAATTTCAATCGGCTATGAATCCACCCTATCGCTTCTTCGTATGTATGTATCACGTATGCTTTTCCCCTTTCAAAAGACAACTTTCATAGTTCTATTATACGCAAAGAAAAGAGACTCACCAATATAGTGAGTCTCTAAAAATATTTTTACTTTTCAAGATCTGCTAGACGTTGACGAACTGCTTCGCGTTTTTCTAGGTAATCTTGCTCTTTCGCACGCTCTCCTTCAATAACCGCTGCAGGAGCTTTCGCTACGAAACCTTGGTTAGAAAGTTTCTTCTGTACACGTTCTACTTCTTTATCGAACTTCTCAAGTTCTTTCTCAAGACGAGCTCTCTCTTCATCAAGATTGATAAGATCAGCTAACGGTAAGAATAACTCTGCACCTGATACGATTGCAGTCATTGCTTTTTCTGGCGCTTGTAAGTCCGTTTGAATTGTTAATTCGCTTGGGTTACAGAAACGCTCAATGTAAGAGCTATTCTTCGTAAGTTGAGCAAGTACAGCCTCATCTTTTGCTTTAATTTGCATTTGAACTTTTTTGCTCATTGGCGTATTTACTTCTGCACGAATGTTACGAACAGAGCGAATGATATCAACTAGAAGGTGCATTTCTGCCGCAGCTTCCGTATCTTGTAAATCTTCGCGAACTGTTGGCCACGCAGCTACTGTAATAGATTCGCCTTCATGCGGTAAATGTTGCCAAATTTTCTCTGTTACGAATGGCATGAATGGGTGTAATAGACGCATTGTTTGATCTAATACGTAAGCTAAAATAGAACGAGTCGTTTTCTTAGCTGCTTCATCTTCACCGTATAGTGGAAGTTTCGCCATTTCAATGTACCAGTCACAGAAATCATCCCAAATGAAGTTGTATAATGAACGACCAGCTTCACCGAACTCATATTTATCCATGTTACGTGTTACACTCTCGATTGTTTCGTTTAAGCGAGTTAAGATCCACTTATCTGCAACTGATTTTTCACCAGTTAAATCGATTTCTTCATACTTCATATCATCCATGTTCATTAATACGAAACGTGATGCGTT
Source organism: Bacillus sp. PSXD-155 (assembly GCF_049310765.1). Classification (NCBI taxonomy): domain Bacteria; kingdom Bacillati; phylum Bacillota; class Bacilli; order Caryophanales; family Bacillaceae; genus Bacillus; species Bacillus sp. PSXD-155. The sequence continues at coordinate 105,557 of NZ_JBMOWC010000001.1, forward strand.
CCAAATTTTATTAATGAAGTTCCAAGTAGATTCTACTTTTTCCATGCTGAAACGTAAATCTTGACCTGGTGCACTTCCTGTTGATAAGAAATAGCGCATTGCATCTGCACCGTACTTCTCGATAACATCCATTGGGTCAATACCGTTACCAAGAGATTTACTCATCTTACGACCTTGCTCATCACGAACTAAACCGTGAATTAATACATCTTTAAATGGACGCTCGCCTGTAAACTCTAAACCTTGGAAAATCATACGAGATACCCAGAAGAAGATGATGTCATAACCCGTTACTAGTGCATCTGTTGAATAGTAACGTTTGAAGTCTGCTGAATCTTCATTTGGCCAACCAAGTGTTGAGAATGGCCATAGCGCTGAACTGAACCATGTATCAAGTACGTCGTTATCTTGATTCCAGTTTTCAATATCTGCTGGTGCTTCTGTACCTACGTATACTTCACCAGTTTCTTTATGGTACCAAGCTGGAATACGGTGTCCCCACCATAATTGACGAGAAATACACCAGTCATGAATATTTTCCATCCATCGTAAATATGTGTTTTCAAAACGCTCTGGTACGAACGTTACTTTTTCTTCTTCTTTTTGTTGAAGCGCTACTGCTTTTTCAGCAAGTGGAGCCATTTTTACGAACCATTGTGTTGATAAGTAAGGCTCAACAACTGCACCGCTACGCTCACTATGACCTACTGAATGCATATGTGGCTCGATTTCTACTAATACGCCAGCTTCTTGTAAGTCTTTCACTAATTCTTTACGGCATTCGAAACGATCCATACCGTTATATTTACCAGCTTTTTCGTTCATCGATCCATCTTCGTTCATTACTAAGATGCGTGGTAAGTCATGACGGTTACCTACTTCAAAGTCGTTCGGGTCATGAGCTGGTGTAATTTTTACAACGCCTGTTCCGAAGTCTTTTTCTACGTACTCATCAGCAATAATCGGAATCTCACGGCCTACGATTGGAAGTGTAACTGTTTTTCCGATTAAATGTTTGTAACGATCATCTTCTGGATGAACTGCTACCGCTGTATCACCAAGCATCGTTTCTGGACGAGTAGTAGCAAGGCGAATGTGACCTGAACCGTCTGTTAACGGATAGTTCATATGGTAGAATGCACCTTGAACTTCTTTATGAATTACTTCAATATCAGAAAGAGCTGTGCGTGTTGCTGGATCCCAGTTGATAATATATTCACCGCGGTAAATTAAGCCTTTTTCGTATAATTGAACGAATACTTTATTAACCGCATCAGATAAACCTTCGTCTAATGTGAAACGTTCGCGAGAATAGTCTAGTCCTAAACCAACTTTCCCCCATTGTTGACGAATGTGAGAAGCGTACTCTTCTTTCCACTCCCAAGCTTTTTCAAGGAATTTCTCACGGCCAAGATCGTAACGTGAAATACCTTCTTCACGAAGTTTTCCTTCTACTTTCGCTTGTGTTGCGATACCAGCATGGTCCATTCCTGGAAGCCATAGCACATCGTAACCTTGCATACGCTTCGTACGAGTTAAAATATCTTGAAGAGTTGTATCCCAAGCATGACCTAAGTGTAACTTACCAGTTACGTTCGGAGGTGGAATTACAATTGTATACGGTTGTTTCTTCTCGTCTCCTGTTGCTTCAAAATATTTGCCTTCAAGCCACCATTGATAAAGGCCTTCTTCAACGGACATATGATCATATTTAGTTGGTAAATTCTTTTCCGTGTTTGACATTATTTTCCCTCCTTAAAATAAAAAATGTCCCTCATCCAAAAAGGACGAGGGACATCGCGGTACCACCTTTATTTACAAACAAATTCATAATTTGCTTATACTCTTAATTTGATAACGGACAAATCCGTCTTTTCCTAATGAGAACTATTCTGTTCAGAAAAGATGCTCCAGGGCTACCTTCTAACATAACTATCTAGAGAATCTCCCAGCTACTGATTCTCCTCTCTGAAGACGTTTCATGTTATACTCTTCCCCTTCAAGGCATTTATATGATTGTTAATTATTATATACAATAGTGTAAAAAACGAAACCTTATTCGTCAAGATAAATTTAAAACTATGACTTTTCGGGTGAATATAAAGAAGATAAGTAGCATTCTCTACTTATCTTCTTTATCCCGCTATTTGCGGGCAATAAGACCCCACCTCAAAATTCAGCTAAAACAAAGAAGTTAGGTTGGAGCCACCCGCTGATTAAAGTTTTACTTTACCCGTTCCCTTGCTGGGCAGCTTGTAATTGTGACAGGAAATATTCTATATTGCTAACGAGCCAATGCGATTGTTGCAAACTCTTTACTCCGCGCAGTTCATTTTCCTCGTTGCGATTATCTCTTCTTTTCTTATAAGACTGGATTTGCCGAATAAATTGCGATGGATACGTCATATACGCAAACATAAGTAGTTGCTCTTCTTTCGTAAAAGGGAAATTTTTTTGATACATTTGAAACCATTCAAACCGATCACTTCTTGCGATTGGATATGTGTTTAAAGACCGTGAATAAAAACCTACTATATCTTGCACAGGCGTTGCAAACTTCGATTTTTCCAAACTAATAAAATAGCCATTTCGCTCATAGTCAAATAAAAAATGATTAAGTGACACGTTACCATGCACAAAAGTAATACGTGTTTTCTCTTTTTCTTTCATCGCATCGTTCCACTCATTTAATTGCTTCGTTGCAAATTCACGCGCTCTCATTACATGATGATAGTACGTACAATATTGTAATTCAAACGGGGACATATACCATTTTGATTCAGATTCTACGAGAAACTCTTCTAACATCTCACCATCATTTTCCCAGCGATCGGATATAGTTGTATAATGTTTTTCTAAATCTTCTTCCGTATATGTTTCTTCCTTCACAGTTTTTTGATGCAACGTTCCAAGTGTCTGAAACATTTTATGGTATTGATCATTATCCTCGCCGTTTCCTTCTGCACGTTCTAACCAAGGCATTAAATAATAATTATACGTCCCGTCACTTAAAATATAATTTCCATCCGTCGCGTGGTATATAGGTACATAATTTGAAAAACCTTTCTCCTTCAAATATTGAATATGATGCAGAAAATTATTCCGCTCTAACTTTCTGCCTTCTATTTTCTTGAGTGCATATGGACCTTGATTCGTATAAATTTTCATTACGCTTCCGTGCTCTTCCATATGCTGCGTATCCAATCTATATTGCCTCACGATAGGTTCATAGTGATTTCGTAATTCAATATCCATACGAATAACCCTTTCTATTCAAAACATAGCCTCTAAGAAAAGAAGCGAGTGAAAACACTCACTTCCTTATTTCGCCTTTACCCTTGAAACGGGAATATAAATAATTTGCCCCGTATTTAAAAATATATCTTCTGTTTGATTGACACGGCACACATTTTGCACAGACGTTTCATAACGTTCTGCAATAGATTCAATTGTATCCCCTTCTTGCACGAAATACATTCTTAACTTTGTAAATTCTTCTTCCGGTTCTTTCGTAAATAGTTTTGTTAAATAAAGCGCATTTTCATCTCGCTGTGAGTACTCTTCTTCTTGTTCTTCCTGCTTTTTCGCTTTTTCTTTCTTGAAATCTTTTCGCCCAAACAATTCAAATTGCGGCGTTGTTTCTTGCTCCTCTTCACGCTCCACAAATTCATGTTCCTCTATCTTCTCTTCTTCTAATTCCTGCTCTTTTCTTTCCTCTAATTGGAACGGTTCAAATGCGTAATCTTCCCACTCATCTGATTCCTTATATGCTGGTTCTTCTACATGCGGCGCCGGTCTATTTTCATCCTCTTGCGCTGAATCTTCTTCTAACTCGGCATACACCGTTTCTTCCTCTTCAGCTTCATCCTCGTTTCTCTCTTCATCACACAAACCGGTAATAGATATATCCGCTAATAATTGTAAGCAACCATTTTCCTTTAATTCATAATCAAATTCCTCAATTGATACATATAGCTCTTCAATTACTTTCACTCGATTTCTCGGAATTGATATTTCAAGCGGAAAGGAATGAACAAGTTCATTAACCCCATCTTCCCTTGTTTCTACATAATCAATTGACTTTGCTGGCGATAGTTCTCTTAATGAATACGCCGAATCATCTTTTCGTGCAACATACTCTCCCGTTAAATCTAATTGCCCTCTCACGATTACTTCATGATCAAGCTCTTCTATCTCAACGTCTGGATCTAACGAAATTGACAAAAGTTCATCGACTTCCTGTCCCTTTTGGAACCAAACAGATTCTTTTAATGAAAATCGTAACGAATGATCTGCAGCCACTTCTTTTCCCCCTCCCAAACTATATGTCATTACAGATTTATGTAGGGAAAGCTTACTTTATGAATAAAAAAAAATCGCTCCCCTTATGGAGAGCGATTTTTCTCTAATACATTATTTTAATTTTGACATTGCAATTTCAGCTGCTGCAATCGTCGCCTCAATATCTGCGTCACTATGTGCTGTCGATAAGAATAAACCTTCGAATTGAGATGGCGGTAAGAATACACCTTGTTCTACCATTTCACGATAGTAAGCCGCAAAGAATTCTAAGTTTGAAGATTTTGCTGCATCGTAATTAATAACGGGCTCATCTGTAAAGAAAATACCAATCATAGAACCTGCACGGTTAATACGATGTGGAATGCCATGTTTTTCAGCTGCTTTACGTAATCCAGCTTCCAACATTTCAGCTTTACGCTCAAATTCTACATATGATTCTGGCGTTAACTGTACTAACGTTTCATAACCTGCTGCCATTGCAAGTGGATTACCTGATAAAGTACCAGCTTGGTAAATCGGTCCGCTTGGTGCAACTTGGCGCATAATTTCTGCTTTACCACCGTATGCTCCTACTGGTAAACCACCACCGATTACTTTACCTAAGCATGTTAAATCAGGTGTTACGCCATAATAACCTTGGCCACAATTATAAGCTACTCGGAACCCTGTCATTACTTCATCAAAAATAAGCAATGCACCGTTTTGTTCTGTTACTTCACGAAGACCTTCTAAAAATCCAGGCTGCGGAGGAACAACCCCCATATTTCCTGCTACTGGTTCTACAATTACACAAGCAATATCATCACCGAATTGTTCAAACGCGTATTTTACGCTTTCTAAATCGTTATAAGCTACTGTAATCGTATTTTTCGCTACACCTTCTGGTACACCAGGACTATCTGGTAAACCTAAAGTCGCCACACCAGAACCAGCTTTAATTAATAGCGAATCACCATGACCGTGGTAACAACCAATAAATTTCAAGATTTTATTACGACCTGTATAACCACGAGCTAAACGTAGTGCACTCATTGTTGCTTCCGTTCCAGAGTTAACCATACGCACAATCTCAATTGATGGCACGCGCTCAATAACAAGTTTTGCTAATTTATTTTCAATTTCTGTTGGTGCACCGAAGCTTGTACCTCTTTCAGCAACAGATTTTAACGCTTCTACAACACGATCATTTGCATGACCATGAATTAAAGGCCCCCATGATAATACGTAGTCGATGTATTCATTCCCATCAATATCATATACTTTAGAGCCTTTTCCACGCTCCATAAACAACGGATTCATCCCAACAGATTTAAAAGCACGAACCGGGCTATTTACGCCACCAGGCATTAAGTCTTGTGCCTCTTCAAACGCCGCAATCGATTTATCAAACTTTTTCATTATTTAGCGCCTCCTTCTTGTAACCATTTTGCTGCATCTTTCGCATGATACGTAATAATTAAGTCTGCTCCTGCACGTTTCATACTAATTAATTTTTCAAGAACAACTTCTTTTTCATTAATCCAGCCATTTTGCGCTGCCGCTTTAATCATCGAATATTCACCACTTACATTATAAGCGACAACTGGTAAATTAAAGTTATTTTTCACATCACGAACGATATCTAAGTAAGAAAGAGCTGGTTTTACGATTAAGAAATCTGCACCTTCCATTACATCTGATTCTGCTTCACGGAATGCTTCCATACGGTTTGCCGGATCCATTTGATATGTTTTACGGTCACCAAATTGCGGTGCACCGTGCGCAGCATCACGGAATGGTCCATAAAATGCTGATGAATATTTCACAGCGTACGACATAACTGGCACGTGTCCAAAACCATTTTCGTCTAATGCATGGCGAATTGCTGTTACGAAGCCGTCCATCATGTTTGATGGCGCAATAATGTCCGCTCCTGCTTTCGCTTGACTTACAGCTGTTTTCGCAAGAACTGCAAGAGACTCGTCATTTAAAATAATACCATCTTCAATTACACCGCAATGACCATGGCTTGTAAATTGACATAAACATGTGTCTGCGACTACTACTAGCTCAGGGAAATCACCTTTAATTTGCTGAATAGCACGTTGTACAATTCCATGATCACAATATGCTGATGATCCAACTTCATCCTTTTCAGCAGGTAAACCAAATACAATAACAGAACGAATACCTAAATCAACAACTTCTTGCATTTCAGCTTGCAATAAATCTAAAGAAATTTGATATACGCCTGGCATAGAAGGAACTTCATTACGAACATTTTCACCTTCTAATACAAAAATAGGGTAAATAAAATCTTCCGTATGTAAAAACGTTTCACGCACAAGCGCACGCATGCCCCCGCTTTGTCTTAAACGACGATGACGATTAAATTGTAAAGAGTTCATAGATTTCTATCCCCATTCTTTCATTTTATAGATTCACAAACACATTGTAGTAATGCTTCTACAGTGTACTCTTTCGGCACAATAACAGACGGAAAATAACGACTTGCCTCTTTTTCCGTAATAGGTCCTATACAAGCAATTGTACATTTTTTTGTCCATTCTCTCCAGTTTGCACCCTCAAGTAAACGAACAAAACTAGTAACAGTTGAAGGACTCGTAAATGTAATAATGTCTACTTCTCCTAACTTCAACGCTGCTATAAGCTCTTGCTTTTTTTCTACATTCACTTTCGTACCGTATACGATCAACTCATCTAGAGAAACACCAATTTCACGCAGTTTAACTGGTATTACATCTCTTGCTAAATTGCCTTTTGGAAATAAAATACGTTCGTTTCCATTTAATTCTTTTAGAAACTCTTCGGCAAATGCTTCTGCAACAAATGAATTCGGGACAAAATGAACTTGATAGCCCCTTTTTTCTAACTCTAATTTTGTTTTCACACCTACCGCAGCGATTTTAATGGTTAGTGGTAGTTTCTTTTTTAAACTATCTAGAAAAAAAGCTACACCATTTCTGCTCGTAAAAATAACCCAGTCGTATGAATGTAGCTGCTCTTCAATATGTTGAATTTGCCTATGAGACATACCTTCCATACGCAAAAGCGGAATTTCCAATGGAATTCCGCTCTTTTCTTTCACTGCTACACTCATTTGTTTCGCTTGATGCTGGGCACGTGTAATCAATACCGTTTTTCCAGCGAGAGCGTTCATATTTATTGTTGCTCCTTATTTGCAGCAAGAATGAGTTCTTTGGCGCCTTGTTTAATTAAACGGTCCGCGGCCTCTAATCCTACTTCTTCAGGATTAGTACCCACTACTGTCTCTTTTAATAAAACAGAGCCATCCATAGAGCCGACAAGAGCTGTTAATTCGATTGCATCGTTTTCTGTAAGGGTTGCATATCCAGCGATTGGAACTTGGCATCCACCTTCAAGTTTATGAAGAAATACTCGCTCCGCTGCCACTGTTCTTTCTGTTATCGCATCATTAATATGCGCTAACAATTGCAATAAATCCTTATCATCCTCACGACATTCAATCGCTAATGCACCTTGTCCTACAGCAGGTACACATAACGTTTCATCTAAATGTTCTGTAATAACTTCATCATCCCAGCCCATTCTTTGTAATCCAGCTGTCGCTAAAATAATCGCATCGTAATCTTCTTCTTTTAATTTACGTAAACGTGTATCGATATTCCCGCGAATCCACTTCACTTGTAAATCTGGTCTCGCAGCGAGTAGCTGTGCACTACGTCTTAAACTACTCGTACCTAAAATAGCACCTTCCGCTAACTCTTTAAACGATGCTCCATTTTTTGAGATAAAAGCATCCCGAGGGTCAACACGCTTTGGTGTACAGCCAATCATTAAACCTTCTGGAAGTACGGCCGGCATATCTTTCATACTATGTACAGCCATATCGATTTCTTTCGTAAGTAACGCATGCTCAATTTCTTTAACGAACAAGCCTTTTCCGCCTACTTTTGAAAGAGTAACATCTAAAATAACATCACCTTTTGTGACAATTTCTTTCACTTCAAATTCATATGGTAGACCTAGCGCTTTTAACTGATCAATAAACCAGTTTGTTTGCGTTAATGCTAGTTTACTCTTTCGTGACCCTACAATAATTTTGCGCATAATTCTCTCTCCTCATTATAAATACCAAAAGTGGAAATTGGATAAACTGCTTAATAGAAAAATGTTTACTAGCATTACGAGAAACGATCCGATATTCCACTGTACAATTTTCTTACCTTGCAACACATCTGCCGCTCGTAAATATAAACCTGTGCAATACACAAATAGAACGACAAAAGATCCGATTACTTTCGTATCATACCAATGGAAATTGTCCAATTTTGTATATCCCCATATACACCCCAATAAAATTGCTAGTAAGAAAAATGGAACAGAAAATAAATTTAATCCGTAAGACGTAGATTCAAGCTTCGGTAAATTACCTAACCTTCTTAATCTCGCATTCCACTTTTTCTTTTTTAATAGGCGATATTGCAGTAAATACATAATAGAAAAAATAAACGATACCGTAAACGTTGCATAAGAAATAATCGCCATTCCAACATGCACGTATACAAGTTCTGAAACTAATTGCTCTGCAAGTACTGGCGACATCTTTCCGAGCGGTGTAAAAATAGAAAAAGCGCTTACGCCAAATGCAACAACATTTGTAAAGAAGACTAAAAAGTCAACGCGCATAAATCGATTTATGACTAACGACATCGTAATCAATAACCAAACATAAAAATAAATCCCTGATAATAAAGTTAAAATGGGATTCGTTTCTGAATCTGTCGCCCTAAGCAACATAAAAATAGACTGCAATACCCATACAATCGAAAGTAACCAAAAAGCAAATCGGTTCGCCTTTCGGTTACTTTGGAAATAATCTATAAAATATAAACTAATGCTACAAGCATATAAAATAATTGCAATATGATAAATAATACTGTTATTTAAAAAACTCATCCGATCATCCTTCCAAATTATAAAGATGGAACGGATGGTGTCCACACTCTTTTATGTTCTACTTCTTCCGCACGACTCTCTACTTCTTCCGTTTCTAAATCAAAAATCTTTGCAAATAACGCTAGTTTTTCGCTCGCTCCCTCTTCAGCAGCTATTTCTTTTGCTACTAAAATTGGGTCTTTTAATAATTGATTAATAATACTTTTCGTATGCTTACTAATAACTTTTTTCTCACGATCACTAAGGTTTGGTATTTTTCGCTCTAGGCTTACCATCGTTTCACTTTGGATTGCAAGTGCCTTATCACGAAGAGCTGCTATTAACGGAACAACACCAAGTGTACTTAACCACGTTTTAAATAGAACAATTTCCTCTTCAATCATAAATTGAATTTTCTCCGCTTCTTTCAAACGCTCAGCACGATTTGCTTCCACTACTCCTTGCAGATCATCAATGTCATATAAGAAAGAACCTTCTAACTCATCAATCGCTGGATCAATATCACGTGGTACTGCAATATCAACCATAAATAAAGGACGACCAGAGCGCATTTTCTCCACCTTTGTCATCATCTCTTTCGTAATGACATACTCTGATGCACCAGTTGAACTAATTAAAATATCTGCTTCTAATAATGCACATTGTAATTCGCTTAACGATTTTGCATGTCCCATATATTTCTCAGCCATTACTTCTGCTTTCGAAAGCGTCCTATTCATAACTGTTACTTTACGAGCACCACTTCCATATAAGTTTTGTAGTGCAAGTTCGCCCATTTTACCAGCACCAAGAATAAGCACATGACAATCTGTTAACTCGCCAAATATTTTCTTTCCAAGCTCAACAGCAGCATAACTAACAGACATCGCACTTTCACCAATTGTTGTTTCTGAGTGGGCACGTTTTGCTAATGTAATGACTTGCTTAAACAATTCATTAAAAATTGTGCCTGTTGCTTTAACTTGTTGTGCTTCTAAAAAGCTATCTTTTATTTGGCCTAAAATCTGTGTTTCTCCCACTACCATAGAATCTAAACCGCACGTTACGCGGAATAAATGGTCTATTGCACCATCTTGTTCAAAAATAGTTAAATATGGTGCGACTTCTTCTATTTCAAGCTGAAACCAATCAGCTAAAAATTTCTTAATATAATACCGTCCCGTGTGTAATTGATCGACAACAGCATAAATCTCAGTGCGATTACAAGTTGATACAATGACATTCTCTAACACGCTCTTTTGATTTTGTAATGTAGTCATCGCTCGCTCTAGCTCTGCTGCCTGAAATGTGAGTTTCTCACGAAATTCTACAGGGGCTGTTCGATAATTTACACTAACAACAAGAATATGCACGCAGCATGTCCCCCTTCACCCGTTTTATCACTTTATCTACTATCATAATACAACTTTCCTCTTATGAATCTGACAATCGTGTGAACAACCGATTATTTTTTAATTATTCTCCGTATGTAATAAAGGAGATTCAGCAAACTAATAAAAAAACTTCTACTTTATAATGATTATAAATTAATAACTCTATTTGTACGTTACCAAAAAAAGTCCTCATAATCAAGTGATGGAAACTATTCCATATAAATTATAACATCATCTTTCCTATCTTCTTTCATCATGAAGGAAAATATGTATGATTGTTCCAAAATGTAGCAAACACTTTCTCAATACAATGTATTTGACATTTTATTTCTTTTTCGTTATATTTATTTTACAAAATTAAATTGTGCACAACTTAATAAGAAGGGAGTTATGTATGACAGAGGACTCTTTGCATCTAGATAACCAACTTTGTTTTTCTATTTATGCCTGTTCTAGAGAGGTTACTCGTTTTTATCGACCTTATTTAGAAGAGATGGGTATTACGTATCCCCAGTACATTACTTTACTCGTACTATGGGAGCAAGATGGACTAACAGTAAAAGAAATTGGAGAACGTCTATTTTTAGATTCCGGTACGTTAACACCTATGTTAAAACGAATGGAATCATTAACACTTGTAAAACGTGTTCGTTCCAAAGAAGACGAGCGAAAAGTTTGTATTGAATTAACAGAAAAAGGTAAAAATTTAAAGGAAAAGGCTTGTTCATTACCGACAACAATGGCTACAAACTTAGGAATTACAGAGCAAGAATATCGCTCTTTATTAATTCAACTAAATAAACTAATTGAAACAATGAAAACAATTAATGATGGAAAAGGGGAATAAATATGGATAAATTATATACTGCTTCAGTAACAGCAACAGGTGGAAGAAATGGGAAAGTAGTTTCAGATGATGGCATATTAAATCTTGATGTGAAAATGCCGAAAGCACTAGGTGGTGCAGGTGGAGAAGCAACAAATCCAGAACAACTATTTGCAGCTGGTTATGCAGCTTGTTTCGATAGTGCATTACAACTTGTCATTCGTACAAAACGTATGAAAGTAGGAAGTACAGAAGTAACCGCTCACGTTTCTATCGGAAAAGATACAGATGGTGGTTTTGGCCTATCTGCCGTGCTTGATGTACATGTCGCTGGCGTTTCACATAGCGAAGCACAAGAACTTGTAGAAGCGGCTCACGGTGTATGTCCTTACTCTAAAGCAACACGAGGTAATATTGAAGTTACATTAAACGTACGTTAACAGCTTATATAAAGAAAAAAACGCGCGACATTCGTCACGCGTTTTTTGTTTTTGTCATTTTATGAATTGCCTTCCACGCTTCTTCTTTTCCAAGTCCTGTTTCAGAAGAGAATAGAACGATTTCATCGCCAATTTCAACAGCAAGCGTTTCTTTTACAACTTTTAAATGCTTTTGCCATTTCCCTTTCGGGATTTTATCAGCTTTCGTCGCAATAATAATTGTTGGGATTTCATAATGCTTTAAGAAATCATACATCATCACGTCATCACTTGTCGGTTGGTGACGTAAATCAACTACTAATACAGCTGCGTCTAATTGCTTACGCGTTGTAAAGTACGTTTCAATCATTTTCCCCCATGCCGCGCGCTCCGATTTAGACACTTTCGCATATCCATAACCTGGAACGTCAACAAAATGCATCATCTCATTGATCAAGAAAAAGTTCAGCGTTTGTGTTTTTCCTGGTTTAGAAGAAATACGCACTAACTTTTTACGATTTAAAATTTTATTAATAAAGGAAGACTTCCCGACATTTGAACGACCTGCTAATGCAATTTCTGGTAAATCACTGTCTGGATATTGTTCTGGTTTAACAGCACTAATTACAATATCTGCTTTTGTTACTTTCATTGTTTCACTCCTACTAATGCGTGCTCCAATACTTCATCTAAATGAGATGCAAGCACAAACGTAAGGTTTTCTTTTACGCTCTCTGGAATATCATCTAAATCTTTCTCGTTTTCTGCTGGCAAAATAATTTTTGTTAAGCCTGCGCGGTGAGCACTTAATGTTTTTTCTTTTAAGCCACCAATTGGTAATACACGACCACGAAGTGTAATTTCACCTGTCATACCTACTTCTTTACTTACAGGAATACCTGTTAGTGCAGAAATAAGTGCCGTTGCCATCGTAATACCTGCTGACGGTCCATCTTTCGGAACTGCTCCTTCTGGAACATGAATATGAATATCATTTTTCTCATGGAAATTCGGATCAATCTGAAGCTCTTCTGCACGAGAACGTATATAACTAAACGCAGCTTGTGCTGATTCTTTCATAACATCCCCAAGTTTCCCTGTTAAAATTAGTTTCCCTTTTCCTGGCGCTACAGAAACTTCAATTGCAAGTGTATCGCCGCCTGCTGCTGTGTAAGCTAGACCTGTTGCCATACCAACTTGGTCTGTTTTTTCAGCTTGCCCATAACGGAATATGTGTTTACCAAGTAAATCAACAATCTTTTTCTCTGTCACAACGATACGTTTACGTTCTGCTGTAACGATAATTTTCGCTACTTTACGGCAAACTTTTGCAATTTGGCGTTCTAGCGTACGAACACCAGCCTCACGTGTATAATAACGAATAATTTCAAGAAGCGCTTCATCACGTACTTGTAAATTACCTTTTCGTAAGCCATGCTCTTTTAATTGTTTCGGCAATAAATGCTCACGAGCAATGTGTACTTTTTCAAGTTCTGTATAGCCAGCAATCGAAATGATTTCCATACGGTCAAGTAATGGACCTGGAATACTTGAAAGTGTATTAGCAGTTGCTACAAACATAACTTTCGATAGATCATATGGTTCTTCAATGTAATGATCACTGAAGTTATGGTTTTGTTCTGGATCTAATACTTCAAGTAATGCTGCTGATGGATCTCCACGGAAATCGTTAGACATTTTATCAATCTCATCTAATAAGAAGACTGGATTAACTGTTTTCGCCTTTTTCATACCTTGAATAATGCGTCCTGGCATTGCTCCAACATATGTACGGCGGTGACCACGAATTTCAGATTCATCACGCACACCACCAAGAGATACACGGACAAAGTTACGATTCAATGATGTTGCAATTGAACGCGCTAACGAAGTTTTTCCGACCCCAGGAGGGCCTACTAAACAAAGGATAGGTCCTTTTAATGAATTCGTTAACTTCTGTACAGCTAAATATTCAAGTACACGCTCTTTCACTTTTTCAAGACCGTAATGATCGTTATTTAAAATCTCTTCCGAATGAGCAAGATCAATTATATCTTCTGTTGCCTCTGTCCACGGAAGCGCTAATAACCAATCAATATAATTGCGAATAACACCACTCTCCGCAGAACTTGCTGGTAACTTTTCATAACGATCTAATTCTTTCAGCGCAGCCTTCATTGTTTCTTCAGGCATTCCTGACTGTTCAATTTTTTCACGAAGTTCTTCTACTTCTCCGCCCTTACCTTCTTTGTCGCCAAGTTCAGTTTGAATCGCCTTCATTTGCTCACGTAAGAAATATTCTTTTTGCGTGCGCTCCATTGAACGTTTCACTTGTTGCCCAATTTTCTTTTCTAGGCTAAGTAACTCTTGTTCATCTTGAATAATTGAAATAAGTGTATGTAATCGTTCTTTTACAGATACAATCTCTAGAATCTCTTGTTTCTGCTTCGTTTTAATCGGCAAGTGAGAAGCAATTAAATCAGCTAATCTCCCTGGTTCCTCTACATCAGCTACCGTTGCAAATGTTTCATTTGAAACTTTTTTCGAAACTTTAATATATTGTTCGAAATGCTCCAGTAACGTACGCATAAGAGCTTTCTCTTCTAAATCATCTTCTACTTCTTCAGTTACCGTTTTAATAGACACTTGTACTACATTTTCTTCTTCGATAAACTCTATTACTTCTGCTCTATGTAAACCTTCCACAAGGACACGAAGCGTACCGTTCGGCAATTTTAGCATTTGCTTTACTTTCGCCACTGTACCTACACTATATATGTCATCTTCTTTCGGATCATCGATATTCATTTCTTTTTGCATTGCTAAAAAGATGATATTTTCATCCATTGCCGCCTGCTCTAGTGCTTGTATCGATTTATCACGTCCTACATCAAGATGCAAAACCATCGTTGGATATACGAGAACGCCTCTTAATGGTAGGAGGGGCACGATTCTTTCGTTCGTATTCATACTAGACATAGCACCTCCATAATAAATTAAACTCCTGTTCAACTATTTTATATTACAATACACCTAGATGCAATTGCTGAGATTCCTCGCAATTGTAAATAGCTTGTTTTTCTACCTCACGAAAAGAAAAAAGACTCCGATTAAGCATACAAACTTAAACGAAGTCTGGCAAATTTTATTATTGTTTATTTTTACATAGATTGTGCATCTGTTTCGTCTACGTTAGTATGTACATCTAGCTCTCTATGCATATTTTCTTGCATAAACGTTAACTCAAATACTTCTTTTAATTTACGGACAGGAATAATTTCGATTCCCTTTATCGTATACAAAAATGGTTGCATATTTTCAGCAGGAATAATGACTTTCTTAGCTCCCGCTTTTTTCGCAGCTTTTATTTTTGCGTACACGCCACCAATAGGCTTTACTTCTCCGTGTATACTTATTTCACCTGTCATCGCTACTTCATTATTTACATATGTGCGATGCACCGCAGAATATACACCTGTTGCCATAGCGATTCCTGCAGAAGGTCCATCAATTGGGATACCACCTGGAAAATTAATATGTATATCGTATCCTTCTGGCAACACATCTAAAGAACGAAGTACTGTTAATACATTATCAACAGAGCCTTTTGCCATACTTTTACGGCGAATCGATTTCGTTTGACTACCAATACTTTCTTCTTCTACAATTCCGGTAACATTTACCGATCCTTTATCTTTCGCCGGAATTGCTGTTACTTCAATTTCTAATAACGCACCTGTATTTGGTCCGTATACAGCAAGACCATTTACAAGACCAATCCTTGGAATCGGATAAATGTGCTTTTCGTATTTCGGCGTAAGCTGACTTGAGTGAACAACCCACTCTATATCTTCATCTTTAATAAAAGAACGTTCTTCATTTATCGCCATACCAGCAGAAATTTGTACGAGATTAATCGCCTCTCGTCCATTTCTTGCATACATCCCAATCATTTCAATACCATTTTCACCTATTTGCATTTCCACTTTTTCCGCGGCGTTTTTCGCTACTTTTTGAATCTCTTCCGTATCTAATTCACGGAAAAATACTTCTAAGCAACGTGACCGAATAGCAGGAGGAATTTCCTCTGGCGAACGTGTCGTTGCTCCAACTAAGCGAAAATCTGCCGGTAAGCCTTTTTGGAAAATATCATGTATATATGTTGGGATCATCGTATTTTCTTCACTATAGTACGCACTTTCTAAAAATACTTTTCGATCTTCTAACACCTTTAACATTTTGTTCATTTGAATCGGATGGAGTTCGCCAATCTCATCAATAAACAAAATACCACCATGCGCATCTGTTACAGCACCTTTTTTCGGTTGCGGAATACCTGCTTGCCCCATCGCCCCAGCACCTTGATAAATCGGATCATGCACCGAACCAATTAAAGGGTCTGCGATACCACGTTCATCAAACCGAGCTGTCGTCGCATCAAGTTCAATAAATGTTGCATTCGTACGAAATGGAGATTTAGGATTTCGTTTCGCTTCTTCTAATACAAGACGTGCTGCCGCTGTTTTCCCAACACCTGGTGGGCCATATATGATTACATGTTGCGGATTCGGACCACAAAGAGCCGCTTTTAAGGACTTAATCCCGTCCTCTTGCCCTACAATATCTAAAAAGGTTGTAGGACGCACCTTTTCTGCTAGCGGCTCTGTTAAAGAAATCTCACGCATTTTACGAAGCTGTTCTAATTCTTTTTTCGATTCTCGATCAATTGAAACTTTTTGTGTTCGTTGATTTCGAAGTAAATGCCAGAAATATAATCCGACAATTACACCAAAAACAAGTTGAACAACTAAAAATATATTTGTCCAGCTCATTATTTATTTCCTCCCGCAATATTTTATCTCTTAGTATTTCCGCGGAGGAACGTAGCTAAACATAAAGAAAAACAGCAATTATAAAAATTGCTGTTTCCCTTTCGCATTATGCAGATGTTTTTGTATCAAGTACAGTACCGTCTTGTAACACCAATTTTGGCGGTTCATTATCAGCTACTGTTTCTTTTGTAAGAATACACTTCTCGATATCTTTACGAGATGGAAGTTCGAACATTACATCAAGCATTAAGCCTTCAATAATAGAACGAAGTCCACGAGCACCCGTTTTACGTTCAATTGCTTTTTTCGCAATTTCGATTAGTGCACCTTCTTCAAACTCTAACTCAACATCGTCAAGCTCCAATAGTTTTTGGAATTGCTTAACAAGTGCATTTTTCGGTTTCGTTAAAATATCAACAAGAGCATCTTCATCAAGTGGCTCTAGGTTCGCAATAACTGGAAGACGACCGATAAACTCTGGAATTAAACCAAATCTTAAAAGATCCTCTGGTAATACGTGAGATAAAACATGCTTCTCATTTACATCAGCATTTTTCTTCTCAGAACCAAATCCAATTACTTTCTCACCAAGGCGACGTTTAATAATCGGCTCAATGCCATCAAACGCTCCACCACAAATGAATAAGATGTTCGTTGTATCAATTTGAATAAACTCTTGGTGCGGATGCTTACGACCACCTTGAGGTGGAACGCTTGCTACAGTACCTTCTAAAATTTTCAGAAGTGCCTGCTGCACACCTTCACCAGATACATCACGTGTAATTGATGGATTTTCGGACTTACGTGCCACTTTATCAATCTCATCAATATAAATGATTCCTTTTTCCGCTTTCTCTACATCATAATCAGCTGCTTGAATTAATTTTAGTAAGATATTTTCTACATCTTCCCCAACATATCCAGCTTCTGTTAAAGATGTTGCGTCCGCGATTGCAAATGGAACATTTAGAATACGCGCTAACGTTTGTGCAAGTAATGTTTTACCACTACCTGTTGGCCCGATAAGTGCGATATTACTCTTCGCTAATTCTACATCATCAATTTTGCTGTTAGAATTAATGCGTTTGTAATGGTTATATACCGCTACCGCTAGTGCTTTTTTCGCGCTATCTTGCCCGATGACATACTCATCTAAGATTTCACGAATTTCTACCGGTTTCGGTACATCTTTGAATTCTACTTCTTCGTCCTTCGCAAGCTCCTCTTGTACAATTTCAGTACAAAGTTCGATACACTCGTCACAAATGTAAACACCTGGACCTGCCACTAACTTTCGAACTTGCGTTTGTGTTTTACCACAGAAAGAACATTTTAATTGCCCTTTTTCATCATTAAATTTAAACATATTTTCACACCCCTTACAAAGTGCTAACCTCTTGCCTTCGTATGTACACGATAAATGTATCGTATGTAAATACATATTATGTCACTACGTGGCGAGAAATACAAATAATATGACTAGTTATGTACAAATAAAAAAATTTTAAAACTTTTGAAATATGTATATTCGACTTGTAAAGGAACTTTTCCTTCTCCATCGAAAAGTTTTATAAATATATTTCTATATTTATAAAACAAGGCACGATTAAAATCGTGCCTTGTTATTTTATTATGCAGCGTTTTCTACTAAGAAGTCTACAGCTTTACGCACTTTAAGATCTTCAGCTAAAGCGTCTACACTTCCAAGAGCTTGCTTGATAGCGTCTACTGGCATACCGTACATTTCAGCCATTTTTTCAACTTCTGCAGTTACTTCTTCTTCAGTAACTTCGATGTTTTCAGCTTCAATGATAGCTTCAAGAACAAGATTGATTCTTACACGTTTTTGTGCATCTTCTTTCATTTGCTCTTTTAATTTGTCAGCGTCAGTACCTGTGAATTGGTAGTAAAGCTCAAGGTTCATACCTTGTTGGCTTAAACGTTGCTCGAATTCACGAACCATACGATCTAACTCAGTGTTGATCATAGCTTCTGGAATTTCGATTTCAGCGTTAGCAGCAGCTAATTCTACTACTTCGTCACGTACTTTGTGCTCAGCTTCGTGCTTTTTGCCTTCTTCTAAGTTTGTGCGAAGTTTTGCTTTTAATTCATCAAGAGTTGCAACCGCTTCGTCTGCTTCTTTAGCGAACTCGTCGTTTAACTCAGGAAGTTCTTTTGTTTTGATTTCGTGAATTGTTACTTTGAATGTTGCTGGTTTGCCAGCTAATTCAGCAGCATGGTACTCTTCTGGGAATGATACTTCAACGTCTTTAGACTCACCAGATTTAAGACCGATTACTTGCTCTTCGAAACCTGGGATGAATGTACCAGAACCGATTGCTAGAGAGTAGTTTTCGCCTTTTCCGCCTTCAAATGCTTCGCCATCAACGAAACCTTCGAAGTCGATTACAGCTGTATCACCGTTTTCAACAGTTCCTTCTTCTTTAACAACTAGTTCAGCTTGACGCTCTTGTAAAGATTTTAATTCGTTCTCTACATCTTCGTCAGTTACAGTTGTTTCAACTTTTTCTACTGCTAAACCTTTGTACTCACCTAATTTAACTTCAGGTTTCACTGTAACTTTTGCAGTGAAGATAAGGTTAGCATTTTTTTCGAACTTCTCGATGTCGATTTCAGGATGATCAACTGGGAAGATACCAGCTTCTTCGATCGCTTCACCGTATGCTTTTGGTAAAATGATATCTAAAGCATCTTGGTATAAAGATTCAATACCAAAGCGTTGTTCGAATAATGGACGAGGCATTTTTCCTTTACGGAAACCTGGTACGTTAATTGTTTTTACTACTTTTTTGAACGCAGCGTCGATAGAGTTGTTTACTTCTTTAGCATCAACTTCGATTGTTAAAACGCCAACGTTACCTTCTAATTTTTCCCATTTTGTAGACATTTATTCTTTCCCTCCAACTATAATAATGTATGCACATACCTCTATAGATTAAGATCTTCATTATCTCTTTTTTGAAATAACAAATACACAAATAATCCTCTAGCAAAAGCTTTCAGATATAATGTTCCAATCTACTAATTGCCCAGAAGACAACTACGGTATATTTTGTTCGAGAATAATATGAAACATATTAAGTAAGAGAATTACACTTCTCTTCTCTTACAAACAGGCAGATTTCTGCCTTTTGCAACCCTTACATTATAACATAGAATATGCTCGTTTCAAGAACTGAACGATTCTTTTTCATAATTATACGGGCAAATATCCTTCTCTTTCAACACGTAATAACCATTGATAGGCAATATGAAACTCTTCCAATTCGATATTATATGCTGCCATAAGCTCTTCTTCATCTATAGCCAATCCGAAACGCTTTCTTCCAATTCTCTCTAAAACAGCTGACCAAATCTCTTCTTTATCCATTAATAGAGCGAATGGGAAAACGCTAATTTGCAACTCTTTCCAATATGTAACCATTGCTTCAAATATATCGGGATAATTTTGCTCTAATCGGCTTGATAATTTATGTATAATGTTATTGGATTGCTCCTCATTATGACCTGTAAATGCTGGAATCACCTTAATCGTATTTCCAAACTTTTCTACCTCTATTTCTTCTTCTACCTGACTTTCTATCATTTTATACAAAATAGAAGTTTTCAAATAGGGGTGCTGCTCTTCGTCTATTAAAAATTTCTTTAAAACAGGTAATGCAAGATCTAAGTCTTTTAACGAAAGTCGCTGAATCGCTCTTAGCTTCTGTCCAAAGTTTTCTCCAAAAATTTCATTAGTAAACTCATCCAATTCAAAATTTGAATCCACTAGCGATGCGTCTCCCTCATTTAGCATACCTTCTGCAAATAAAGCAAGCTGCGCTAATTTTTCCTTTTGATCAGGCATTATATCTTTCGTTTGTAAAACCTTTTCAACAGTTTCAATAACACCTTCATAATCATTTGTTTGAACTAAAATAGTTACGTACGTTTCAAGAATATCACCAAATAAGACAACTCCTGTTTTAAGCAACTGTTCACATTTGTCTTTCGCTTCTTCCATACGTTTTAATTCGAGTAAACAAATAACTGAAGCTAATTCCGTTTGTTCCGTTTCCGCATTATACTGACGTAATATTTCAAAGCAACGCAATGCATCTTCGAATTCCCGCTCTTTCAGCGCTAAAAAACCTTCATCAATATAGCGCTCTGATAGTTGTGGAAACAATACGACCGTATTTTCTTTTTTATCCATACGTCCGCCTCTTTTTCTTGATTTTAATTATGTTCAAAGTAAATATATCAAATGCGTAATGAGAACACAACATCCCTAAACTATTTGTTTTAAATATGAAAATATTTAATTTTTACATTCCAATACGAATAAATTTCTACTAAAAATTAAAATTGTACAAATAAAAATCCCCAGCAACAAGCGCAGAGGATTCATCATTAATGGAAAGCTTTTATAATTGTGGGGTATATTACAAGGGTAATAATTTGGAGAACAATAATTGCCATAACAATCATGCTAAAATAGAAGATTGGTTTACTTCGCTTCATTAAAAACATAATAATAAGCATCGTACAAGCAAACAAACTTAAGAAGAACAAACTTGTTGTCGAACTAAGTATACCACTTGGGACAAAGAACAATAACACTACACTACAAGTACCTATAATTCCAAATAACCATTCCATTCATTCACTCATTCCCTTTCCCTCTCATGGCTGTTTTCTCTAAGCGATCAAATGTTTCACAACATCAACTACATACGTTAATTTCTCATACGCTACAAATCCAAAAGCAACCGTTAAGCCCGTTACAACTAATCCTTTCATCATTTCTGCCTCCTCGTTTTATCGTTGTTATCTTCATTATAAAAGATTAGCAATTTCTTACCATCGAACTACCTTACAGTTACCTTACAGAATTGTAAGATTCCAAAAAGAGATTGAAAAACACCTCATATCGCTTGATGTGCTTTCACGGAATTTCTCTATAATCACTTGCAAAATTAACTTTTTTCTCTTGGTTATTTTTCAGCGAATAGACTCTTAAACTAATAGATTTACTAAATAATTTAGAATCAAAATAATTATTCGTTACTTTTCTTAACTTACCTTCAGATATTTTCGTATTACAAGAAAACAACGGGTGAAAATCGTGTTAATATATTTTTGTACAATTAAGAATTTAATTTACAAGGGGGATTATATATGTTTAAAAAAATGGCGGCAGATGTATTAGGACTAAGCGATGTAGGTTCTGTCATTACACCTAAAGACTATGATAAGGTCGATGCTGATGATTATGTGATGCATGAAGATGGGGAGAAAATTTATTTTCTAATTAAATCCAAATCAGATGAATATTGCTTCACAAACAAAGGGTTAATTCACTTAGACGGTACAAGCGCAACAAGCAAAAAACGTACACTGCGCCGCTATAGCTATAGCAAATATCAAATTAAAAACGTAGCACTTGAAACTGCAGGAACGATTGATTTAGATGTAGAAATTAAGTTTCAAATGGGCGATGAACATTACTCAATTGATGTTCATAAAAAACATATTGAAGAATTAAAAGATTTATATAAGGCTTTACTTAAAATCGAAGAAATTTCATACGACAACGATATTACATTACAATATGCACATAAAAGTTTAGATATGGCATCTAATGCCTTTAGCCGCATTTCAAACGCACAAGTAAATTTAGCAGAGCAATTTAAAGAAATGAACGAGATTGCCTTTAACTGGCTTGTTGATACGAAGAAACAATATAATGTGAAAGATTATGGTTTTGTCTTTGACAAGTTTATTAACAACTAATTTAAAACACACAAAAAACCTTGTTATCAAAAGATAACAAGGTTTTCTTAGCACCCCAGGAGAGATTCGAACTCCCACTCCGGCCATTTCCGTACTATTTTATATATTTTGATCGCAGTCTTAATATATCTTCGCCCTCGCGAATGCCTGCCGATCCCTTCCTCACATTTTTTACAACAGTCCAATTCGGGTTAGTTTCATCACCAATGTTCTGTACTGTAAAGTTGCCGTCACCATATTTTCGGTGACCTTCTGCCAATTTCTCCGTTAAATCATTCTCATTTGATCTCGCCATCTTTGCGCCATCTCCCTTTTTTATACGACCTTCTTAAACCCTCTAACCAATCACAGGTCCAGTCAATTGGAGATTCTCGTTTTCCGCTTCTATTAATTGTAACACACTGCCGGGGATAAGTTCCGATAACTGCTGCTCAATCGTACTAGAATGGTAAAGAGTTTGATAATATTATAAGTAAACAATTAAGAGAATCTGGATATGGTTTTCAATACGTGCATAAACCATTTGATGAGCCTGAACAAACAAATAATATAACTGACTAGCAAAGAGCGTTTTTAAGCGCTCTTTTTAATGCACTTTAATCTGTTGCATATACTCATTATCATATATCCCGTTATAATATTTTTAAACCTCTTGCACATACATCAATTTATAGACAAACAAAAAACCTTGTTATCAAAAGATAACAAGGTTTTTTTTAGCGTCCCAGGAGAGATTCGAACTCCCGACCGTACGCTTAGAAGGCGTATGCTCTATCCGGCTGAGCTACTGGGACATGGAGCGGGTGAAGAGAATCGAACTCTCGACCAGAGCTTGGAAGGCTCTTGTTTTACCACTAAACTACACCCGCATATGTTATTTTCTTTTCTTCGTTAGCGCCGTTGCCCTATCGACAATATTTATTATATGTATAACCACACATAAAGTCAACACCTTTTTTAAAAGAGGATAAATTTTCTTATCCTCTTTTAAAAACTGCTTGTTCAACTAGTTGTCCGTCTAACGTTTCAAAACGAACTTCCATTTGATTTTCATCCATTTCTAATAAAGCAAATGTCTTTTCTACACGCTGACGTGGTAATAAAATACTGCCTGGATTAATAAATAAAACGCCCTCGATTAATTCCGCACCTAATACGTGAGAATGTCCGAAGCATGCAACTTGCGCTCCCACTTCTTCAGCATGGTACGCTAGCGTTTGTAATGTCATTTTCACATTATGGCGATGTCCATGCACTACTAAGAAGCGAATTCCATCTACATCAGTTACAATTTCATCTTGAAAGTTAGCATAATCACAGTTTCCTTTTACAACATGGAAACCTTGCAGTTCTTCATGAGCAGGAGTTAGCTCTGAATCACCGCAATGAATCATGATATCTACTTTCCCTTCATATTTCTCTTTCAACTGCTGTAATTCCTTCACAGAGCTATGACTATCGCTTACGATTAAAGCTTTCATCATTCTCTCTCCCTTATTCTCCTAAAAACCATTCCGGGATTTTTTCTTCTAACTTACGAAGAGCACGGCCACGATGGCTAATAGCATTTTTTTCATCTGAACTTAATTCCGCCATTGCTTTTTTGTATTCTTCCACATAAAAAATCGGATCGTATCCAAAGCCATTTTCTCCGCGGCGTTGTTCTAAGATAAATCCTTCACATGTCCCATTTACAATGACAGGCTTTTTATCACCTTCAGGGAAAGCAACTGCTAATGCACAATAGAAACGAGCTTTACGCTTTTCAAAGTCAACGCCATTTAATTCTTGTAACACTTTATCGATATTTGCTTGGTCATTTTTCGGTTCACCAGCAAAACGCGCTGAATACACTCCTGGTTTTCCATTTAAAGCATCTACAATAAGACCCGAATCATCCGCAATTACGATAGAATTCAACTGTCTACTCAAACTATCCGCTTTTAAGATCGCATTTTCTTCAAATGTTTCACCAGTTTCTTCGACTTCTTCAATATGAGGAAAATCGTGTAATGATTTCACTTCTAAATCAAATCGCTCAAATAACTCAGCAAACTCACGTACTTTTCCCATATTTTTTGTCGCTACAACAACTTGTTTCATACTTTCCACCTCTACTCTATATGAGATACGATGTCACCTAAAGCTTCTTTTTGTATATCAATCAGTTGGAAAATGCCTTTTTCCGCAACATCAAGTAGTTCATTTAACTGCGCTCTACTAAACGTCGCTTCTTCTCCAGTTCCTTGCACTTCAACAAATTGGCCTTTTCCAGTCATAATTACGTTCATATCAACGTCTGCTTTAGAATCTTCTGCATAGTTTAAATCTAAAACAACACCTTGCTCTTCAACAATTCCTACTGACGTTGCTGCTAAATAATCTTTTACTGGAATTTTAGATACTTTTTCTGCTTGTAATAATTTCTCGAAAGCTAATACCATCGCTACATATGCACCTGTAATAGACGCTGTTCTCGTTCCACCATCTGCTTGGATAACATCACAGTCAATCCAAACTGTTCTCTCGCCAAGCGCTTCTAAATCAACTACCGCACGTAATGCTCGTCCAATTAGACGTTGAATTTCCATTGTACGTCCTGTTACTTTTCCTTTGCTTGACTCCCTAATTGTACGTTGTTCTGTTGCACGCGGAATCATCGCGTATTCAGCTGTTACCCATCCTTTTCCTTCTCCACGCATAAACGGTGGTACACGCTCTTCAATTGTTGCTGAGCAAATCACCTTTGTATCCCCAACTTCAATTAATACAGATCCCTCTGGATGTTTTAAATAATTCGTATGAATATGTATATGGCGTAATTCTGTTTTCTCTCTACCATCTACTCGCATAAAAATAACCTCCTCTTAATTACTACTCGTTAGTATAGCCAAATTTAAATGTATGATATGTATACAATAAAAGAAGGAGAACCCAAAAAGCAATTCTCCTTTCTTACTTAAGTATATCAAATTATTCAAGATTAAAAACTACCTGTATTCACGTTTTCTGGACGATCTACAGGTTTTATTAACTTTCCGCCCTTTTCATCTATAAGATTTGCTTTTCCATTCACTTCAATAGAAATATTTTTCACACCTTTCTTTTCTGTTAAAGATAAAACTAACGACTTCAATACGTAATTTGAGATCATATTTTTATCTGGGTTTACAAATATATTTTCATTAAAGTTTAATGTAAGATTTCCGTCTTGTAATTTCGGATTCGTAATAAGCTTAACGCCTGGATTAAAATCATTCAGGAGCGATTGATGAATCGGACCTTTTACAAGTTCATCTATAATTGCTGCATAATCATTTTCTTTTCCTTCCGCAACGCGGCGTGTGACTGGTACGTAGTATTGCTGTTTATTATTATTTTGCGCCATGAAATATAGTGTGACTGGTTTTGTATTCGTTACATCTGCTACTTGTTCATCATCGAAGTTAATACCATTTGCACGGCTCACTCCTTCACCAAGCGGTGTACCAGCAACCGGCATCTTCGCCAATTTCTCACCATTTATTTGGAACTGCACTTGTTTTATCTCTGTAAATTGCGTCAACGTCCACGCTATAGATTCAATGATTTGACGCTCTTCTTCTTTCGCATAGTTTTTCATTTCTTTAGAGAAATCAATAACTGCCGTCCCGTCCTTTTTCAAATCTAAAGTCATCGTTGTATTCGCCGGAATGACTGCACGAAACCCATTCGGTAATAAATTCGTTACCGGTCCATCTTTCACAAGGTATTCTAACGTTTGCTTCACAGTCTCATTTGCTTTCGGGGTAGGTATAGCTAACGTTTGTGGTACAACATAACCATTTTTATCAACAAGGTATAGTTCTCTATTTACCATTTGCCCTTGCTTATCTTTTTTAGCTACTTCTTTCTTCCCACCCTCTGTATACGTAACTTGTTTTGGCGGATCAATTTGTTCAGTTGCTTTCTCCTGATTTATAAAGCCACACCCTGTTAGTAAAACAGCGCTCACAGTAGCACCAACAACCCATTTAAAAGTGGATTTAGGCATGCCATTCCCCCCTAAAATCTAAGTTTGTACTATTATGTATACGAGCCGTTTCACATTTTAGAACAAGCTGTGCCTCTTATAAAGTGAAACTTTAATCAGTGGAGGGTCTAACTGCCCAGCAAATAGCAAGATAAAACAAAAAACTCCTGATTTCTCAGGAGCTCACCTATATGAATTCTACTATTATTCTTTTTCTAAATGAATATGCTTCACATTTTCAATCGGTTGACCGAACCATTTTGATGCAATTTCTTTAAACAAGCCTATTTTTCCCGTTGTTAAGAAGAGATGATCGCTTTGTTCTTCTCCTTCATTCAACATTTTACTATGATATAAGATTGTACTTACTTCACGTGCTGTTTCATCACCAGAACTAATTAGTTGTACTTTATTTCCCATTACTTTTTTAATAACAGGTCCTAAAATTGGATAGTGTGTACACCCTAATATAAGTGTATCAATATCGGTACTTTTCAGTGGTTGCAGCGTTTCTCTTACAACTTCATACGCCATTTCACTTTCGAAATTCCCACTCTCTACAAGTTCAACGAAAGGTGGACAAGCTAAACTTTCTACCATAACACGGTTATTAATAGACTTTAACGCCTCTTCGTATGCACCACTTTTCACCGTTCCAATCGTTCCAATAATCCCAACGTGATACGTGTTTGTCACTTTTAAAGCTGTACGTGATCCTGGGTGAATAACTCCTACTACTGGAATTGGTAATTGTTTTTGCATCTCTTCTAATACAACTGCAGTTGCTGTATTACACGCAATAACTAACATTTTAATATTTAAATCTAGTAAATGCTCCGTCATTTCCCACGTAAATTGACGCACTTCTTCTCGAGAACGTGGACCATAAGGACAACGTGCTGTATCTCCTAAATATATGATACGCTCTTTCGGCAACTGACGAATTAATTCCTTCGCTACTGTTAAACCGCCAACTCCTGAATCGATAACACCGATTGCTCTATTCAACTTCATCACCCGTTTTCTCATTCATCATCTTTTATGTCTATCATTATATTTTACACACTTTAAGTTCGCTCACTTCAAATGCTTCTGTATGAAAATTTTCATTTGCCCATGTATAGACTAGGACCTTTTTTATTTTGCTCCTTTTTTTCATAATTTGCAAGATAGAAAAATAACCGACCTTCTATAAGAAAGTCGGTTTCTTCTATATAAAATGCATATTCATTGCTCCATCTTTTTTTGAAAAGAAGACATTCCCATTAATAAGACGAAATGAACAGAAATTAAAATGACGATCAAAATAAAATTCAATCGATAACTATTTGTAGATTCCATAATTTTGCTTGCTACAGCTGGTCCGAATGCCATACCGAAAAAGTTAATTAAATTATATAAACCAAGGCCGACTCCAACTTTAGCTGGATTTAATGTTTTCGGAATAAATGTGTTTAATGATACTTGAATTGCCGAATAACTCATAAATGTTAAAATAACCGCAAATAAAATAAAGAGTAAGTTCCCGTCTGGAATAATCCCTAAAATTAAAAAGCCAATGATCATAACTACAGACGCTACATACATCATCCTCACATTCCCAAACGCAGGAATAATCTTTCCGGTAATAAAACTAGATACAATACCAAAGAGAGATGCAACAAACAATACAATTCCAATAACGAACGGAGACAATCCGTGCCCTCTTCCTAACAGTAATGGTAATAATAATAAACTAGCACATAACGCCACATTAATGATAAATCCGACCGCTATTAAACGCAGTAATGGTTTATTTGTAAACAACTCAATATCAATAAACGGCGACTCTGCTCTCTTCATATGAGCCTTGAATAAAAATAGGAAAGCAACAGATAACACAAAAAGCCAACTATTAATGTTCACTCCTAATAAAACGGTCGTAATCAATACAAATAATAAAAATGCTCCAATGAAATCAAAGTGGAACACTTCATCGGTATGTTGCACCTCTTCTGGCATAAATTTTACGAGCAAGAAAATACCAACCATTGAAATAACCATAAATAAAAATAAATACGGCCACCCTAACGTATTTGTAATTGCCCCACCAACTAAAGGTCCAATACCAACCGCTAATGCAATAGAAGAACTAATCATTGCTAACGCACCCGGTTTTTTAGCTGGAGCAACTAATTTAGCCACCGCAATCATACTAAGCGCAATAAACGCTGCTCCTCCGCTCGCCTGCACTAGCCTTGCGAAAATGATAATCTCATAAGATTGATTTACAAACCCAACAATAGAACCAGCTACAAATATGATAATAGAAATAATTAATAGCCTTTTTACACTGTAACGATCAGCCAGTTTTCCATATATCATCGAACCGATACCGACGACTAAAGAATACCCTACTACAACCCAACTTACTTTCGATTGACTAATTGATAAATCATTAGCAATATCCTCTAGCGCTACATTAAATAACACAGCGTTCATCGGTCCTAACAAAACAATAAAACATAATGTAAAAACAAACCATTTCGAATGGTTACTTATATCTTTCCCCATGTGTAACACTCTCCTGATTGCAATTTTAAAACTATCAAACTATAGATAAAAAAATGAAGTTATTTAAATGTTGTATCACCACTAAACAACTTCATTAAATGTATAAATGGTGCTAATTTATCGCGCGATAAATTGGATTCGAAACGAAACACATATGTTGTTCGATATTCATGGAACTATCATAGTTTCAGCATTACAGTTTGTCAACGAAAAACATACAAAGTAAACTAATTTAGTATTTTTAGTTTACTTTGTTCAAAAGTTATTATACACTAATTTCGAAGCTGATATAAGGAGGACTGGCATGATTATTCAAATTTGCATTTTTTAACTTAATAAAATGAAACGAATACAGAACTTTTATATAGAAGAGACATTATAGGAGAATTATGATGAAGAAAAAAATGTTAGTTGTATTAACAAGCGTAGAAAAATACCCAAATTTAAATAGGGCTACCGGACTTTGGCTCGGTGAAGCTGTACATTTCGTAAAAAAAGTAGAAGAAGCGGGTTACGAAGTTGATTACGTCAGTCCACAAGGCGGTTATACACCAATTGATCCACATAGTTTAGCAATGGCGGAGAGCATCGATTGGGAATGGTACCAAAAGAAAGAGTTTATGAATCGCCTCGGTTCTACAATGAAACCAAGTGAAGTGAATCCAGAAGACTACGCTGTTATTTATTACGCAGGTGGTCACGGGGTTATTTGGGACTTCCCAGAAAATAAAGAACTTCAAAATATTAGCCGCAATATTTATGAAAACGGCGGTATTGTTTCTTCCGTTTGTCATGGAGCTGCTGGTTTATTTCATATTACATTAAGTAATGGGGATCGTTTAATTAGCGGTAAGAAGGTAACAGGCTTTTCAAATGAAGAAGAAAAATTAGCTGAATTAGATCAATTCGTTCCATTTTTAACAGAAGATGAACTCATTAAAAATGGAGGACTTTACGAAAAAGCTGCACAGCCTTGGGAAGCTTTTGCTCTAGAAGATAATCGTGTTATCACTGGTCAAAACCCAGCTTCAGGTGGTCCAGTAGCCGAATTAGTATTAAAACAGTTGCAAAAATAATATGTACTAAAAAAAGCAGATTTCCCTCTATTAAGGGAGATCTGCTTTTTTACGAAATCATTTGCAAAATAGCAATAACTTCTTTTTCAATTTCAGAATCATCAATTGCTTCTATATACTCTGGTTTAAAAAGTTGATACTTCTTTAATTGATAAAAATCAAGTATTGCTTTCTTTAAAGTAATATCGTACTGAATACAAAAAGAATGATCTATAATACGTCGTAACATCACATCATCTTGTACCATAAATAATTGTGCATTCATTTTATTAAAATAACCTTGTTCCATACCCGCTTCAAAAAACATTTGCAAATTATGATTACGATTTTGTTGTGCAGCGACTAATTGATCTGACAAATGCGGATATGCTTCTTTCAAATCTTGCAAAAAAACATCGGAAATATATGTCACACATTTTAAAGAGTGGATAAACGTCTTTTGGAAACGTTCTGCAAAAGACATGCTTTCATCTTGATTATCCGCATCACCTTCGAGTAGATAATTCATAAAATCCTCTACTACCGCCTCAATAATTTCATCTTTCGAAGAAAAACGTTTATATAAAGTAGCTTTACTAATATCCATATATTTCGCAATTTCATCTATTTTCAATTGGCTAAAACTCGTCTTTCTAATAACGGGCTTTATTTTATTAATATAAGTATTTGCACATGCGACTTTTCTCATTTAAAAGAGCCTCCCCTTTTGTCCATACAAAATAGTATAGCAAATTCACGAATGATTATAAATGAAGTTATTATACTCATTATGCTTTTTTAGTTTATTACATTTTCATATACTATACATAAAGAACTAGAATCCATTATCACCAACTGGACGGTTACAAACCAATTTTGAGGGGGGAATTTTAGGATAAAAATACCCACTACCTTTGTTAGTAGCGGGTACTTTTTCTATAATTTATTTACAGCCCTTTTTATAGCCTTACCTATTTCCACGCTCGACTGTGGATTTTGCCCTGTAATTAAATGCCCATCTACTACCACATGCGGCGTAAAATTAGGCGCTACATAAAACAAAGCTCCTTCTTCTTTCAACTTACTTTCTAACAAAAACGGAACGCGCTTTTCTAAATGTACAGCTTTTTCTTCATCGTTTGTATAACCTGTTATACGCTTACCGGCAACAAAAAACGAGCTATCCTTATTTTTCACACCGACTAAGGAGCTTACTCCGTAACAAACAGCCGCTACAATCCGGTTATTGTTATACATATTCTCAATCAAATTTGCTACATATGGATTGCCTGGAAAATCTACAATCGCCCCGTGCCCACCACCAAATAAAACCGCATCATAATCCGAGAAATGAACATTTGAAATCGGCCTCGTATTTTGTAATAAAGAAG
Organism: Bacillus sp. PSXD-155; assembly: GCF_049310765.1. Lineage (NCBI taxonomy): Bacteria > Bacillati > Bacillota > Bacilli > Caryophanales > Bacillaceae > Bacillus > Bacillus sp. PSXD-155. The sequence continues at coordinate 137,057 of NZ_JBMOWC010000001.1, forward strand.
CTACATGCTTGAATTCGCGAGGTATACCATTCGGAATAGACACTCTATCTATAGGTACTCTCCCGCCTTTTATTGACACAATATCAACATCAAACTTAGCCTTTTTAAATAAATGATAAGGAGTTGCGAGCTCTTCAAGCCACAAACCAGTCGGGTGTCCATTCATATCATGAGCACTTGTTGAAACTAACAGTATCCTTTTCAACATATCCCCTCCTTATTACCTATTTATGTATGGAGTGTTCTTATCATTCATATAGCAAGTGAAGCAAACAAAAAAATAGCCGACTCTTTGTATAAAAAGTCGGCTGCTTTCTTATAGTTCGAGCTCTCCCATACGAAGAAGCTCCACAACTGCTTGTGAACGTCCTTTAACCCCTAGCTTTTGCATTGCGTTTGAGATGTGGTTGCGAACTGTCTTTTCACTTATAAAAAGTTCACCTGCAATTTCCTTCGTTGTTTTATCTTGAACCAGTAATTCAAATACTTCTCTTTCTCTCTTTGTGAGTAAAGGTTTAGATTGATACGCTTTTTCCTTCAACTGGTATAACCCTCCTTGCTTAAGCCAGAGCTGTGTATGTGTAAGTTGGGTGTTTATTTAGTCAAGATATTGTATGAACGAAATGTGCAGGTGGTGAATGAAAATGGGCTTTATTTCCTATGTTATTTTAGACTTTTATACAGTGCGTACACTCCTTTTATCCACTTACTTTCCAACGCGCCATATTTGTTCTAGCAATATACTTACAACCGTACCTACAAATAAACCATTACCGAATATATATTGCATAACAGACGGCAAGGATTGAAGTGCTCCAGACGGTAAAAACATAACGCCGCTGCCAAATAATACTGCAACGCCTAAAATCGTTACATTCCTTTCACTCATCGGCACTTGTTTTATATTATTAAATCCAATTCCAATTAACTGTACGAACGAAGCCATTAAAACAGCCGATGCGACAGCAGATGGTAAAGATGCTAAGTAACGAATAATACTTGGAAAAAGAGACATTACGACTAGTAACGCACATGCCATTAAGAACGATCGTATATACTTTTGTTTTGTTAAACGTATAAATCCTGCCGTTGCTGGTAACGGAACGACACCTACAGTTGAAAATACAGAAGAGATGATATGTGAAATCCCCCCAACCCATGTTCCATCTTTCAACTGTTTTTGTTCAATAGTCGCTTTATGAATAGTTGCTTGATTAATTGCTATAATAGCTGCCACCGTATTCGAAACTAAAATACATACCATAACGAAACTTGACACAGCCATACCTGTATTCCATTTTGGAAGTCCCCAAGCAAATATATGTGGAAGTTGCACAAAATGAGTTACTTGAGATGGGATTGTCACTTTTCCTGCAATGAGAAAAATAATCCACCCACTAATTAATCCTATTAAAACTGCATAACTTTTGACAAAGCCTTTTCCGAAATTAGATAGTATAATAACGAACAAAAATATACTAAACGCGATCATTGCTGTAAATCCGTCGATTTGAGAAATAGTAGCTGTAATTCCTAACATTCCTTTTAAAAATACACCACTTAATTGTAAACATAATAAAAGTAAAAACGTCCCTGTCACAAGCGGCGTAAATAAAAATAAAATACGTCCTATAAAACCAGTTACTCCTAATCCTATTAAAATAACACCGGAGATTATCATTCCTAATTCTAAAATTTGCAGTGTACTATGTAATTGATCCTGTCCGGCCGTTGCATAAGCAAGTACGGTAAATACACCAACCCAAGATCCAGCCGGCCCATCCGCAATTGGCAGTCTATGCCCAAGCCAGCCTTGTAAAAAAGAAGATATACCAACTACAAAAAACGTACGCTGCATTAAATAAAATATTTCTTCCGTCGTAAGATGAAATAATCCGCCAACGACAATTGGTAGTGCGATTGAATTTGCTAATAAAAATATAAACCATTGCAAAGTTCCCATAATATGATTTTGGTTATGTTGATTGTCCAAAATTTTCATCCCTTCTAGCTTTCCTATAAAAAATATATTGTAAGAATAAAAAAGAAGAGTTCTAGACTTACCATTAGAACCCCCCTCAAAATATTTAAACGATTCTTCTACACAAGATTATTTAATTCCACCTCATTTAAACTTCCAACAACAATATTTCCTTTATACACGACTAAACGTTTTTCTGTTTGACGCGCTACTGCTTCAGCAGCGCATGTCGCATTTGTCAAAACAAAACTCGCTTCATCCCCTACATTCGGCCATACTCGCTTCCCTTCATTATTTAACGTTTCTTTTCCTCCTGTAATAAAGCGAAGTGCTTTTCCTAAAGACCTTTCGTCACTCCACCCAAAACGCTCTGCTAATCGATTCGCCTTTTGAAGCATATCACCTGTTCCAAACGGTGACCAATGATCTGTAATACTATCATTTCCTAATGAAACCTTAACACCATTTTTATCTAATAACGGAATTGGGATTACTTGTTTACCAATTGGTACCGTTGAAGTAATATCAATATTTACATTTGCGAGTCTTTCTGCCACTTCTTCAGCCTCTTTATCAGTAACACCACCAAGTCCAAGTGCATGACTAATTGTTACACGACCTTGCCATCCTGCTTCTTCTGTTAAACTTGCCAATCTCTTCATCGTAAATGTTCCAAGATTATTCGCATCATGCAAATGAATATCAACATCCGCATTAAATTCTACTGCGATATCCATAATTGTATGTAATGATTTTTCAATATCATTATCCACTGTAGCTGGATCTACGCCTCCGACTAGATGAGCACCCATACGCATCGCATCTTTCACGAGTTGCACAGAATTACTGCGCAATAATCCATGTTGCGGAAACGCAACAATTCTACTAGACACTCGATTTTTATATGTTTCTAATGCCGCTAACGTCGCCTCCAAATTACCAAGCCCAATAATTGGATCAACATTACAATGCGTTCTAATATTCGTTGCACCATTTTGCAGTAGTAACTCTAGCATATTTTCCGCTCTATTTTGGGCAGTCGCTAATTGCTTTGGTAAAATTTTTTCTTCTTCATTAAAACGTGTAAAAATACTTTCTGCTGGCATACAAGCTTTCCAAGGACCACTATAATATGTCTTATCAATGTGAATATGCATCTCTTCGAAAGCGGGCAAAATTAATAAACGATTAGCATCAAGAATGAGTACCCCTTCCTCTTGAACAGTCCCTGCTATAATTTTTTTAATTCGTCCCTCTTCAATAAGTAAACTACATAACTCTGTTTCTGTTTTTGAAATTCTCCCCTCTTCATATGTATACCCCGATTCAAGCGTTACATTAGTCAACCAATATACCGTCATCTCTATTTCCCCACCCTTTATTAAAAGTTACCTCTTACTATAATTTTAATATCAACTGAAAATTAAGACAATTAATATGACTGTTCCCTAAAAAAATGTCATACAACCTCATAGTCTCCTCATAGATTTCCATATAGAATAGAAGTATAGAGTTTGCTATAAAAAGGAGTGTATTGGAAGATGTCAAAAAGATTATGTAAATCCGAAACTGATAAAATGCTATTTGGTATATGCGGTGGTTTAGGAGAATATTTTGATATTAGCTCTACTCTCATTCGCATACTTTGGGTCATTGCAGTTTTATGTTTTGGGACGGGGTTTTTAGTTTATTTTATTTGTTTATTACTTATGCCACGCTCTTACTAATAACATTCTTTCATATATTTGAGCATAGTGTATACAAAATCCCCTATAGATTTTTCTATAGGGGATTTTTTCATGAAGAATATTTCATCGTTAAATGTAATACCGCCACTTCTTCTTCTTCATTTTTATAAATATGCTTCTTATTCGCTTCAAATTGAATGGAATCAAACTCATTTAATTCATATACATCATTCTCCACTTGAATAGACACTTTCCCTTTCATTACCGTTACAAGCTCAATCGCACCTTCATGATGAGCTTCTGGTTCATATATACTATTTGATCGTAAACAAGCACGGTGCATTTCCATCCCTGTTTCTTTCGTATAACGGAACATCGTTTCTAAATGCCATGCTTGTCCTACATCTACTGCAAATCCTTCTCCACAGCGCGCGACGGCTACTGGTTCTCCAAAAACCATTAATCTAGATAAAGGAATTGATAACCCTTTCGTTATTTTCCAAATGACAGCTAGCGTCGGATTTGTTTCCCCTCTTTCGATCTTTCCTAATGTTAATTTACTAACTCCTGTTTTATGAGCTAATTCTTCTAAACTTAATTTCTGTTCATTTCGAATTTGTCTCAATAACTGTCCAACTTGTTGAATGACTTCTTTCGTTTGCATATCTTCATTTTCTTTCATATATAAAACCACCTCAAAGTATAAAATAGTTTACTTTTATTAAATTAAAGTATATCATACTATACATAATTATTTATTTTCGAAAGGAGTGCTATACTTCATGCGCGCAATTTTATTAGGTCTTTTATCATCGGCCTTTTTTTCTGCAACCTTTATTATTAATAGAGCAATGAATGTATCTGGAACGAGCTGGGCTTGGACAGCTTCCTTCCGTTTTTTATTTGCTCTCCCTATTTTATTCCTTATCGTTTTATTTCGCAAAAACTTTAGGGGATTATGGAAAGAGTTAAAAAAACATCCATTGGCGTGGATCGGATGGGGTTCTGTTGCCGGTATTGGTTTTTATTCTTTATTAAGTTTCGCAGCTGTCTTTTCTCCAGCTTGGCTCGTTGCTGGAACTTGGCAAGTTACGATTTTAGCTGGTTTACTACTATCACCACTATTTTTTGTGAAAATAGAAACAAAATCAGGTACGAAACTTGTACGTGGAAAAATTCCACTTCGTAGCTTATATGTTGCTTTATTTATTTTACTTGGTGTAATTTGTATGCAAGCAACTGCCGCAGGCCATATTACAATGACTCAGTTCATTTCAGGTTTTTTACCTGTCGTATTAGCCGCTTTCTTATATCCGTTCGGTAACCGAAAAATGATGGAGCTTGTTGGCGGACGCCTTGATACGTTCCAACGTGTATTAGGAATGGCAATTGGAAGTCTTCCTATAACAATTTTGCTTGGTGTATACGGATTTTCTACTACGGGTATTCCAACATCTAGCCAAATGCTTCAAGGATTTTTGTTAGCATTATGTTCCGGCGTTATTGCAACGATGACATTTTTCTTTGCTACTGACTTAGCAAAAGATAACCTGGCTTTACTTGGAGCTGTTGAAGCAACACAAGCTGGAACGATGGTCTTTACCGTACTTGGAGAAATTGTTTTCTTGAATGGTTCGTTTCCTGGCGGGCTTTCCCTACTTGGAATGATTATTATTATGTTAGGAATGGTTGCAAATAGTATTTTAAACCGATCTATTCCAGCCGTTAAACAGAAAAAACCAGCATAAAAAAAGAGTATGGTTCTATAGAGATGAACCATACTCTTTTTTATTGTCCCCCTATTTTGCCTTATCAGAATAGTATTTCATTGGCTGTTTATACTAAAACGTATGTTATAATACGTTTCATGCGCATTAATAGGAGGTAAATTATGTTAAAAAAAGCAATCGCTGAATTTATTGGTACCTTTGTACTTGTATTATTCGGAACTGGAGTAGCTGTCACTGGCGGCGGAATCGAAGGAATTGGAACATTAGGAATCGCTATGGCTTTCGGCTTATCTATTGTAGCTATGGCATATAGCATCGGAACAATTTCTGGATGTCACATTAACCCAGCAGTATCAGTAGCTATGTTCATCAACAAACGCATGAACGCTATGGAACTTTGTTATTATGTATTAGCTCAAATTTTAGGTGGTTTATTAGGAACTGCAACGTTAGTAACAATTTTAAAATCTGCTAAAACACCTTTAGATAATTTAGGACAAAATGGTTTCGGAACTCTTGGTTTATCTGGAGCATTTTTAGTTGAGTTCATTTTAACTTTCGTATTTATTTTAGTTATCGTCGCTGTAACAGGTAAAAAAGGAAGTTCTTCTTTAGCTGGACTAGTAATTGGTTTCACATTAGTTTTAATCCACTTATTAGGAATTCCGTTAACTGGAACATCTGTTAACCCAGCTCGTAGTATCGCACCAGCTTTATTTGTTGGTGGAGAAGCACTTTCTCAACTATGGGTATTCATCGTAGCACCAATTCTTGGTGGTATCTTCGCAGCTATCGTAGGTAAATTCATTTTAAATACTGAAAAATAGAATTTTCAATATTTCTGAATAAAAAAAAGCGAGCCCTCATTATGAGGAAGCTCGCTTTTTTATTCTTTCATTTTAGACTTTAAATTTGTAACTAATTGATCTACCGTTACATTTGCAAGCACGTTTTCCATCGCTTCTTGCGCTTGCATTAAAATAATTTCTAATACTGATTGAATATTAGCTCCTACTGGACATTCAATGTTGGGATTTTCATGGAAGGAAAATAGCTGTCCTTCTTCTACAACTTCCACTGCTTTATATACATCAAGTAATGTAATTTCTTCTAAATCTCGAGCAAGTGTCGTACCACCTTTACCAGCTTGTACATCAACAAGTCCTGCTCTCTTCAACATTCCTGTAATGCGACGAATCACAACTGGATTTGTATTCACACTACCGGCAATCCATTCAGAGGTACAGCGAGAGTTTCGATCTATCGCAAGTAATGTCAGCATATGAACACCTACTGTAAAACGACTACTAATCCCCATCTGCACACCCTCCTTTTTATTCATTCTATTAAAAGACGACTCTTATTATTATATACTATTTTTAATTTATACATAAAGAAAAAGCATGATTTCAATAGGAAATCATGCTTTTCTCTCATTATTGACGCTTTATAAATTTCGCTAAATCTTTAAATTTCACTTTATCTGAGTAATTCATTACGCCATTTACGTAAATGCGGCTTGTAACAGCATTTAATATCGCAATTGTCGCCAATAAGACTGCTAATGTTATCGTAATTTCTAGCATACCTGCTTCACCAGCTACAATACGTGAGAAGGTAACCATCGGTGTAAAAAATGGAACGTAAGAACTTACAACAACGATAGTACTATTCGGATCACTTAATGATTTAATACTAATGAAGAATGCAGCCATAATTAAAATCATTATCGGGAAAGATACAGCTTGTAAATCCTCCGTCTTAGACACGACAGCTCCAGCAGCAGCATACATCATTGCATAAAGTAAATATCCCGTAATGAAATAAACAAGAAACATGCTTACAACCTTTGCATCTAATTTCGTAAAGTCAATTGGAATACCCAATAGTGAGGCACTTTCTAAATCGACCCAACCTAACAAATATGGAATAAGATAACCACACGCCAATATGACAAGTTGCAATAAAGCCGTTGAAACAACCGCTAAAATTTTCGCATACATCATCGTAAGAGGTTTCACTTTCGGAAGCATTACTTCCATTACACGTGACGCCTTCTCAGATGCAATATTCATTGCGATTGTATTTCCGAACGCTACAATAAACATATATAAAGCAAATGTAAAGAAATAGGCAATTCCGAAAGAAGATGTACGATCTTTTATCGCTTCTTGCTTTACTTGAATTTCTGTTTGTAATTGCTGTGCAATTTCTGGTGAAACATTATTTTTGGCAATTGTCACCATCGTATATTGTTGCTTTAAATATCCTGCCATAATTGCAGAAGTTGCTTGGCTTGGAAATCCATTATACATATATGTAATCGATGGAGCCCCACCCTTTTCCGTCACATGGAATAGACCATCTAAATCGCCTTCTTCTACTTGCTTATGCAGTTTATCAAAATCATCCTTTGAACCAAGTGTTATTTTTGCTGATGACAATAGCTTATTTAGCTCATCTTTTTGTACTTTATATGTGGAACTCTCTACTACAACTGCAATTTTATCTTTATCCTTATTTTTATCATCGCCTGAAGTAAAATGATTAAATGCAAAAATCCCAAACACAACTAAAAATAAAATGGCACTCGTAATTAATGATTTTTTAGATAAAAATGCTTCCCTAAAATAAAATGAAAATACGTGAGAAAATTTACGCATCGTTATTTCGCCCTCTCTACAAAGATTTCATTTAACGTCGGCTCTAACATTTTGAATTGTCGTAAGCTAACACCTTGCTCTTGCAACTGTTGCAAAATCTTGAGAGCTTCCGCATCGTCTTGTACTTTCACATAAAGAAGGCCTTGTTGTTTTTCATACGATACATGTATAGCCTCTAATCCCTTTTCATTCTCTACTGTATCTTCAATCGTTAAATTACGGAAACCGTATTCTTTCTTAATATCACTTAGCTGTCCTTTTACGACTGCTTCACCTTTTTTCAAAATACATACATGTTGGCAAAAAGCCTCTACTTGTTCCATACGATGACTTGATAAAATAATCGTCTTTCCGCTCTGTACTTGTTCTTCAATAATACTAGCTAACATCCCGGCGTTAACTGGATCAAGGCCGCTGAATGGTTCATCTAAAATGAGAAGTTCCGGATTATGAAGAAGAGCAGCAATTAATTGGATTTTTTGCTGATTCCCTTTTGAAAGCTCTCCAGCCGTTTTAAATTTATATTCTGGTATCGCTAAACGCTCTAACCAATGATCAATAGCTTGATCTACTTCTTTCTTCGACATTCCTTCTAATCTACCAAAATATCGCAACTGATCTATTACTCTACTTTTTGTATATAAACCTCTTTCTTCTGGTAAATACCCAATTGTTACGCCACTATCCCCAAATGCTTTTCCATCCCACGTAATCGTACCTTCATTAGGCGTTAATAATCCGAGAAGCATTTTGATTGTTGTTGTTTTCCCTGCACCATTTCGTCCAAGTAATCCTAGTACTTCACCTTTTGGTAACGAAATTTGCAAACCGTTAACTGCTTTTGATTCCCCAAATTGTTTCGTTAAGTTTTGAATTTGTAAACTCAAAGTATAAAGCCTCCCCTTTAGTATCATTCGTACTCTCTTTCAAAGACTATGTTTATTCAAGAAAAAATATAGCACTACACTTCATCCTCTTATATGTAAACACCGTCATTAATCCATCATTTGTTCTATTTAGTTAAAATTGTAAATAACAAAACTCTTTTTGTCAATTATAATTGTCATTACGACAATAAAACTTGTCAAAATAACTATTATTATTTTGCTCATCTTTCTAATATAGGACATACTACTATATATACAAAAGACAATATGCAAATGTTCATATAAAAATATTATATTTTAATATATAATATAAAATGATTTTCTAACATCAAGGAGGGTACATATGAAGATGAAGAGGGGCATTACCACTCTATTATCTGTAGCGGTTCTATCTACATCACTTGTAGCATGTTCAGGAACACCAGAGAAAACAGTGGCGAAAGAAGAGAAAGTAAAATTAACAGAACAGCAATTAATGGCTGATTTATGGTATCAAACAGCTGGCGAAACGAAAGCACTTTACTACCAAGGGTACAATATCGGTCAATTAAAGCTTGATGCAGTTCTTGCAAAAGGGACAGAGAAAAAACCTGCTATCGTACTTGATTTAGACGAAACTGTTTTAGATAACAGTCCTCATCAAGCAATGAGCGTAAAAACAGGCAAAGGCTATCCTTACAAATGGGATGATTGGATTAATAAAGCTGAGGCTGAAGCCCTTCCAGGCGCAATTGATTTCTTAAAATATACAGAGTCTAAAGGTGTAGATATTTACTACATCTCAAATCGTAAAACGAACCAACTAGATGCAACAATTAAAAATCTTGAGCGTGTAGGTGCTCCTCAAGCAACGAAAGAACATATATTACTACAAGATCCGAAAGAAAAAGGAAAAGAAAAACGCCGTGAACTCGTTTCTCAAACCCATGATATTGTCTTATTCTTCGGTGATAACTTATCTGATTTCACAGGTTTTGATGGAAAATCTGTAAAAGATCGTAACCAAACAGTAGAAGATTCAAAAGCACAATTTGGTGAGAAATTCATTATTTTCCCGAATCCAATGTATGGCGATTGGGAAGGCGCTTTATATGATTATGATTTCAAAAAATCAGATGCAGAAAAAGATAAAATCCGTCGCGACAACTTAAAATCATTTGAAGTAAAATAAAGAGGATGGCATTCGCCATCCTCTTTATTTTACTTTCTCTGTTAAAGGCAAGATAAACACTTCCACACGTCTATTCTTTGCCTTTCCTTCTTGTGTATCGTTTGGAGCAATTGAACGGTATTCTCCGTATCCAATCGCGCTAAATTTTTCTGGTTGTAATTCTTTATTTTGCAGTAATACTTGCATAAAATTAACTGCCCGCTGCGTACTTAATTCCCAATTCGACGCAAACTGCGCATTGGCAATAGGGACATTATCCGTATGACCCGATACTGTAATTTCACGAGGTGACGCTGAAACAAGTAAGCTAGACATCTCTTTTGCAATCCCTAAAGATTCTAATTTCACATCTGCTTTCCCCGAATCAAACAGTATATTTTCTAATATTGTCACCATTAATCCCTTTTCAGTTAATTTAGTTTGAAAAGAAGAGGATAATTGTTTTTCATTAATATATTGATCAATCTTTTTTTGTAATGCTTTCAATTCATCCATCTCTTTTTTTTCTTTAGCTCTAGCTTCTTCTTGTTTTTTTGCTTGTTCTGCCTCAAGGCTACTTGCTGATAATTCTTTTTCCTCATTTGGCTTTTGATCACTTAAAAATTCTTTGTTACCTGTTCCCCCAGCTAATTCACTTCGAAAAGCAACTGCCATCTGTTTAAACTTCGCAGCATCTATACTACTCATTGCGAATAAAACGATAAACAATGCAAATAACAACGTTAACATATCAGAATATGGAATTAACCACGTTTCATCGATATGCTCATCATGTTTTTTCTTTTTGCCTCTTCTATTTTTCTTACTCCGCATTTTTTTCTGCTCCTTTTTCTAGCTTTTTACGCTCAGTTGCAGAAAGTGCACCTAAAATGCGGTTCTTCATAATAAACGGATATGTACCTTCTTGTAGCATTAATAAACAATCAATGATTAAACGTTTTTTCTCAATTTCAGCTGAAGATTTTTGCTTTAACTTATTTGCAAATGGATGCCATAATACATAACCTGAAAAAATACCAAAAATCGTTGCAATAAACGCACCCGAAATAGCATGACCTAACTTTTCAATATCAGTTAAGTTACCAAGCGCAGCTACAAGACCGATAACAGCACCTAAAACTCCTAATGTCGGTGCATACGTACCAGCTTGTGAAAAAATAGCAGCTCCCTTTGCATGTCTTTCTTCAATTGCCTCTAATTCAGATTCCAAAATCTGCTCTAAATCTTCTGCGGATACGCCATCAATCACAAATTTCATACCGCGCAAAAGAAATTCATCTTGAATTTTGTCTAATTGTTGCTCTAAAGACAAAATACCGTATTTTCTACTTTCAGATGTCCAATGAACAAATAATTCTAGCAACTGTTCATAACTTAAATCCTTTTTATTTGAACCAAAAAGAACTTTAAATAGTTTTGGAACCCTTTTTAGTTGATTCATCGGAAATGCAATACATACTGCAGCAAATGTACCGATAAAAATAATTAATGCTGCGGCAGGATTTAATAAGGCTGTTACGTCAGCGCCCTTGACGACCATCCCTACTACCACTGCTAAAAATCCTAAAACAAGTCCAATAATTGTTGCAAAATCCATTCCCATTCACTCCTAGTCTATACAAGAAGTTCTTTATTCTCGATAATCGCTACATCTTCTTATGTATATATATTACATAAAAAATGCAATTCATGAAAGATAAGAAATGAATTATATAAAAAAATACTACAAATTCACACATTTTCTGACATTTTCTTTGCATTTCTATTACGTTATGACTCTTATATTCCTTTTCCAACAAACTAGACTTATAATAAAAAAACGATACACATTTTATTAAGAAGGGACTGTGATTACAAGGCATTATGAAAAAGATAATAATTATTTCTGCCACTACTATTGTAATCGGTATCACATCTTTCACTTACTTTGGTTCTAAATCACCACTACATAATGAAGCGAAAGCTGTCGAAAGTCAAAAACATACTAACCACCCAAAAGAAGAGATTCCTGCTTTTCCAAAAGCTGATCATAATGCAAAGAAAATAGACAATAACTTTTCAGTTGTAACAAATCCAAAATCTAATCTTGTCTTAATTAATAAACATCGAAAACTACCAGATGGATACATTCCTGAAGACTTAACGAGACCAAACGTACCATTTGCTAGTCCAAAAGCTAAAGAAAAAACATTGCTACGCAAAGATGCTGCAGAGGCACTTGAAAACATGTTCAAAGCTGCGAAAAAAGAAGGGCTTGATCTTACAGCTGTATCTGGTTATCGTTCATACAAACGCCAAAAATCGTTGCATGATACATACGTTAGGCGTCAAGGAAAAGCTGAGGCTAATTCAGTAAGCGCAATTCCTGGTACGAGTGAACACCAAACGGGTTTAGCAATGGATATTAGTTCAAAAACAGCTAAATTTCAATTAGAGCCTATTTTCGGGGAGACAGCAGAAGGAAAATGGGTCGCGGAACACGCTCATGAATTCGGCTTTGTCATTCGTTACTTAGAAGATAAAACAGATACAACAGAATATGCATATGAACCATGGCACTTACGCTACGTTGGTAATCCATACGCTACATACCTATATAAACATCACTTAACATTAGAAGAAGCGATGGAAGACAAAAAATAAGAGAGCAAATTGCTCTCTTATTTTTCTTTCACTCTATCATTGTAGTAATTTCTTCTTCCATTCTTCAGGCCATGGTTCGCCTCTTCCTGTTTTTTTCGACGCTTGAACCATCATTCCACGACCTACTAAACAAACCTCTCCTTCTGCATTCTTCACCATATAATGTAGATCTAAAGAAGAGTTCCCAACCGATCCTGCCTTTACATACACCTTCAACTGTTCATCAAAATATATTTGCTTAATAAAATTACATTGTAAATCCGCAACAACGATCATCGTTTCTGATGATGCATGTGTCCACTCTTGCATAAATCCAAGTTCTTTAAACAACGCGATACGAGCTTCTTCAAAATAAGTAAAAGCAACGACATTATTTACATGTCCAAACATATCTACTTCACCAAAACGAACCTTTACAGGATTGTAAAAGGAAAAACCACTTTCCCATTTCTCGAAGTCTTCAATATAAGAAATTCTCTTCAACGCTATCTCCCCTTCCTGCAAAAAAACAGAATAAACTGAAAAATGAAGTTATAAATATTGCCCCTTCAAGATGAAGAGGCAATATTTATTAATAGTTATTATCGCTACCAAAGAAATCTTTGAACGATTGAATTGTTGTATCACGGTTTAATGCCGCAATTGAAGTTGTTAAAGGAATACCCTTCGGACATGATTGCACACAGTTTTGAGAGTTACCACAGTTTGCTAGTCCTCCATCTCCCATAATTGCACGTAAGCGATCTGCTTTATGCATTTCACCCGTTGGATGTGAGTTGAATAAACGAGCTTGTGATAACGGCGCTGGTCCAATAAAGTCAGACTTACTGTTTACGTTTGGACATGATTCTAAGCAAACACCACATGTCATACATTTTGAAAGCTCATAAGCCCATTGACGCTTTTTCTCAGGCATTCTTGGTCCTGGACCTAAGTCATACGTACCATCAATTGGAATCCAAGCTTTAACGCGTTTTAGAGCATTAAACATGCGACTGCGGTCAACTTGTAAATCACGTACAACTGGGAATGTCTTCATCGGCTTTAAGCGAATTGGCTGTTCTAATTGGTCAATAAGAGCCGTACATGATTGACGTGGCTTTCCGTTAATAACCATCGAACATGCACCGCATACTTCCTCTAAGCAGTTCATATCCCATGCGATCGGAGTTGTTTGGTTTCCTTTTGAATCAACAGGATTACGACGAATTTCCATAAGCGCCGAAATAATATTCATATTAGGACGATATGGAATTTCAAACTCTTGGTCAAACTCTTGTGCATCTGGTCCATCTTGTCTCGTAATGATGAGGCGGATTGTTTTCTCAGACATGTTGTTTATCCCCCTTCTCTTCACCCTTAGCAGCTACATCATGTTTTGAAGAATAATCACGTTTACGTGGTTTAATTAATGAAACATCAACGTCTTCGTAATGGAATGCTGGTGCATTTCCTTCTCCTTCAAATTTTGCCATAGTAGTTTTTAAGAAGTTTGCATCATCACGATTTGGGAATTCAGGTTTGTAATGCGCCCCGCGGCTCTCATTACGGTTATATGCGCCAATTGTAATAACACGTGCTAACTCAAACATATTTGCAAGTTGACGTGTAAATGAAGCACCTTGGTTACTCCATCTTGCTGTATCGTTAATGTTAATACGTTTGTAACGATCCATTAACTCTTCAATTTTCGCATCTGTTTCTAATAACTTTTTATTTTCACGAACTACTGTAACGTTATCTGTCATCCATTCTCCAAGCTCTTTATGAAGAACATATGCATTTTCATTACCATCCATCGTTAAAATATTGTTAAATTTCTCTGTTTCGATTAATTCATTTTGCTCATATACAGTAGATGAAACAGCATCTGATGATTTAGAAAGACCTTTCATATATTCAATTGCGTTTGGTCCTGCTACCATACCACCGTAAATTGCTGATAATAGTGAGTTTGCACCAAGGCGGTTACCACCGTGCATAGAATAATCACACTCACCTGCTGCAAATAAACCTGGAATACTAGTCATTTGCTTATAGTCAACCCATAGTCCACCCATTGAATAGTGAACAGCTGGGAAGATTTTCATTGGTAGTTTACGAGGATCATCCCCTGTAAATTTCTCATAGATTTCAATAATTCCACCAAGTTTAATATCTAGTTCTTTCGGATCTTTATGAGAAAGATCTAAGTACACCATGTTTTCACCGTTAATACCTAGTTTTTGCTCTACGCAAACATCAAAGATTTCACGCGTTGCGATATCACGAGGTACAAGGTTTCCGTAAGCCGGATATTTTTCTTCTAAGAAGTACCATGGTTTACCATCTTTATATGTCCAAACACGTCCACCTTCACCACGTGCAGATTCACTCATAAGACGTAATTTATCGTCTCCAGGAATTGCCGTTGGGTGAATTTGAATGAACTCACCATTTGCATAATATGCACCTTGTTGATATACAGCAGAAGCTGCTGTACCTGTATTAATAATGGAGTTTGTTGATTTTCCGAAAATGATACCAGGGCCCCCTGTTGCCATAATCACGGCATCAGCTCCGAAACTTTTAATCTCCATAGTTTGTAAGTCTTGTGCAACGATTCCTCGGCACACACCTTCATCATCAACAACAGCTCGTAAGAAATCCCAGCCTTCATATTTCGTTACAAGTCCTGCTACTTCGTGACGACGTACTTGCTCATCTAATGCGTAAAGTAATTGCTGTCCAGTTGTTGCACCAGCAAATGCTGTACGGTGATGTTGCGTTCCACCAAATCGACGGAAATCAAGAAGTCCTTCTTCCGTACGGTTGAACATAACACCCATACGGTCCATTAAATGAATGATACCAGGTGCTGCTTCACACATTGCTTTAACTGGTGGTTGGTTCGCTAAGAAGTCCCCACCATAAATTGTATCGTCAAAGTGGATCCATGGAGAATCCCCTTCACCTTTCGTATTTACGGCACCGTTAATTCCGCCCTGAGCACATACAGAATGTGAACGTTTTACTGGTACTAAAGAAAACAGTTCAACATTTACTCCTGCTTCTGCCGCTTTAATCGTTGCCATTAAGCCAGCCAAGCCACCGCCGACTACTATAAGTTTCCCTTTCATGCTCTCCCACTCCTTACTGATTTGCTAGCTGTGGATCGATGAACGCTAATAATGCACTCACACCTACATAAGATAGACCTAAGAAAATAGCTAATGTTACATAAGTAGAGATTCTTTGTGAACGTGGAGATACTGTAATTCCCCAGCTGATGCAGAATGTCCATAGTCCATTTGCAAAGTGGAAAATTGTTGAAACAACACCAACTAAGTAGAATGCAAACATAGCTGGATTGTTTAAAATATCTGCCATCATATCATAGTTTACCTCTTTACCTAACATTGCTTGAATACGAGTTTCCCAGACGTGCCAAGAAATGAAAATCAGCGTAACGATACCTGAAATTCTTTGGAAAACGAACATCCAGTTACGGAAATAACCGTAAGAAACCGCATTGTTCTTAGCTGTAAATGCAATATATAAGCCATATATAGCATGGTACAGTATCGGTAAAAAGATGATGAAAATTTCTAGCGCATACCGGAATGGAAGGAGCTCCATAAAGCCTGCAGCTTTGTTAAAAGCCTCTGCTCCTCTTGTTGCAAAGTTGTTTACAATTAGATGTTGCGTCAAAAAGACACCAACCGGGATGACCCCCATTAATGAGTGCCACTTACGAAACGTATACTCGCGGCCTTTCATGTCCCCATTACCCCCTTGAATGTTTGACTGCTGTTTTCAGATTAATTTATAACAATAATGTTTTTTCACTATTGGCATAAGAAAAACTGAAAAAATTATTCGAAATATTTCAGCATAATTTGATAACAAGTTCATTTTACCCCTATTTTTGTCGAAGCGTCAAGAAAACGTATACATAATTTGCATATAATTTGGCAATTCTTTTTTTCTTCTTAGATATTCAGATTTCCCTAAAGAAAAATCTGTTTTTATAAATGAAAAATGTTATATAATAATCCCTATAGAAAGAGGGGAATATTGTGAGTAAAAATACAATCGATATAACATCTTTAGAAGATGTTTCATTGAACGCCTTCGCTTATGAATTGCTACGTGAAGAATTACTACCTGATTTAATCGGCAACGATTTAGATGGTATTTTATACTGGTCTGGTAGAAACCTTGCAAGAAAATATCCGCTAGAAACAATTGAAGAAGTCATTCAGTTCTTTGAAAAAGCTGGCTGGGGCACTTTAAGCATTATTGAACATAAGCGTCGTGAAATGCAGTTCCAACTTAAAGGCACACTCATTGCAGAACGTCAAAAACAAAAACGACATTCTTCTTATCAACTAGAAGCTGGATTCATCGCTGAACAAATTCAAAAGCAACGGAACGTCGTTGCAGAGTCATACGAAGAAAAGAAAAAACGTTCTGACTCTATTACATTTCTTGTAAAATGGGATATAAAAGATCTCATTGAAGTGTAAGCATTACCTACAGTCAACTAGACATATCAGTTTAGTTGACTTTTTTGTATTTTCATTCAGATGCATTTATTTTAAATCTTCAGAAATTATACCAAAAAACAGAAGACGTTGTAAACTACAACGTCTTCTTATCTGTTAAATACGTATAAATCGTCTCCGCGACATTTTTCGGCATACCCGCTTCGACAAATTCCTCTATAGAAGCTTCTTTCATCTTCTTTAATGAACCAAAATGTTTTAACAATACCTTTTTCCGTTTATCACCTATTCCTGGAATGTCATCCAATGCTGATTGAATGACAGATTTCCCATGTAATTGACGATGGAATGTAATCGCAAATCGATGCACCTCATCTTGAATACGCTGCAATAAATAAAATTCTTGGCTATTTCTCTCAAGCATCACAGGTTCCGGTGGGTCCCCAATAATTAAATGGGAGGTTTTATGTTTATCATCTTTCACAAGACCTGCCATCGGAATATATAATCCGAGCTCATTCTCTAGAATATCACTTGCAGCCGCTAGATGGCCTTTTCCTCCATCAATAATAATCAAATCAGGTAAAGGTGAATTTTCTTTAAGGGCCCTTGTATAACGGCGCCTCACAACTTCTCTCATAGACTCATAATCGTCTGGTCCTTGAACCGTTTTAATTTTATATTTTCGATACTCTTTCTTCGCCGGTTTCCCATCGATAAAAGCAATCATTGCAGAAACAGGATTTGTTCCTTGAATATTTGAGTTATCAAACGCTTCAATACGATACGGCGTTTCAATCCCAAGCTGCTTCCCTAAATGATCTACTGCTTTAATCGTTCGTTCTTCATCACGTTCAATTAAGTAAAACTTCTCTTCAAGAGCAATTTTCGCGTTTTTATTTGCTAATTCTACAAGGTCTTTTTTCTTACCACGTTTCGGCTGTGTCGCTTCTACTTCTAAAAAGCGCTCTACTAATTCCGAGTCTATACTTCCTGGAACGACAATTTCCTTCGGCTTAAAATGACTACTGTTTTCATAAAATTGGCCGATAAACGTTAAAAAGCCCTCTTCTGGTTCATCGTAAATTGGAAACATAGAAACATCACGTTCAATTAGCTTTCCTTTTCGAACGAAGAAAACTTGAACACACATCCATCCTTTATCCACTGCATATCCAAACACATCACGATCCACTAAGTCACTCATAATCATCTTTTGTTTTTCCATAATCGCATCAATATGAGCAATTTGATCACGCAACTCTTTTGCACGTTCAAACTCTAGTTTCTCTGAGGCCTCATACATTTTTACTTCTAATTCTGAACGAACTTCTTTATGTCCACCATTTAAAAACTTAATAATTTCATCTACAATTTCTTTATTTTGTTCTTCCGTCACTTCTTTCACACACGGCGCTAAGCATTGACCCATATGATAATACAAACAAACTTTATCTGGCATATTCGTACATTTCCGAAGTGGATACATACGATCTAGCAGTTTTTTCGTTTCATGAGCAGATTGTGCATTTGGATAAGGACCAAAATACTTTCCTTTATCCTTTTTTACATTTCGAGTAATGAGTAAGCGCGGTTGCTTCTCCGCCGTAATTTTAATAAAAGGATATGTTTTATCATCTTTTAATTGAATATTATATTTCGGATCATATTTTTTAATTAGATTTAACTCTAAAATAAGTGCTTCTAAATTCGAAGAGGTTACAATATATTCAAAATCAACAATTTCTCCTACAAGCCGCAGTGTTTTCCCATCATGTGAACCAGTAAAGTACGAGCGCACACGATTTTTAAGCACTTTTGCCTTTCCAACATATATAACCGTTCCTTGCTTATCTTTCATCAAATAACAACCAGGTTGATCTGGTAAAATAGCCAACTTCTCTTTCAAATGTTCGTGCACTCGTCTCCCTCCATTTCTACATACTTAGCATTTTTATTTTCCCTTGAAAACATACTATGCTCAAACACCCAACATACGTTCTTTTATTGTAACGGAAAGACTGTAAAAAAGAAAATAAAAAAAGCTACCAACTGGTAGCTTTTTTATTTTAGAAATGTTTAGAAACTAATTCTACTAACGCTTCTTTCGGTTTGTAAC
Organism: Bacillus sp. PSXD-155; assembly: GCF_049310765.1. Taxonomy (NCBI): domain Bacteria; kingdom Bacillati; phylum Bacillota; class Bacilli; order Caryophanales; family Bacillaceae; genus Bacillus; species Bacillus sp. PSXD-155. Next base: position 156,426 of record NZ_JBMOWC010000001.1, read on the forward strand.
CTAACGTTTGATCAACTACTTTACCGTCTTTTAATACGAAAAGAGCTGGAATGCTCATTACTTCGAATTGACGAGCAGTTTCTTGGTTCTCATCAACATCTACTTTTACTACTTTTACTTTTTCGCCTAGTTCTGCATCGATCTCCTCTAATACAGGAGCGATCATTTTACAAGGTCCACACCAAGGTGCCCAGAAATCTAATAATACAACACCTTCGCTAGTTTCAGCTGCGAAGCTTTGGTCATTTGCGTTTACAATTGCCATTTTATTTCCTCCTTCAAGTATATTCTACCAAGAGTATATCATTAACTTATATACGTGGCGAATAATATGTATCGTTATGTATTGTAACAAAAAAATGTTCCTTTATACTATATAAAAATATGGATTAAATACTAAAAAGATGAGAGACAGGGGATCTCTCACCTTTTTCTATATATAGGGGTACTTCACTTGGAACTCAAGGGTACTTAAATCATGAATGTACTTTTAACTTTTTAAACTCTTCTGTTAAAAGAGGTACAACTTCGAACAAGTCACCAACAATACCGTAGTCAGCTACTTTGAAGATACTTGCTTCTGGATCTTTATTAATCGCAACGATTATTTTTGAGTTAGACATACCTGCTAAATGCTGAATCGCACCAGAAATACCACATGCAATGTATAAGTCTGGCGTAACAACTTTACCAGTTTGACCAATTTGTAATGAGTACTCACAGTATTCAGCGTCACAAGCACCACGAGATGCCCCAACAGCGCCGCCTAGTACGTCAGCTAACTCTTTTAATGGTTTAAATCCTTCTTCACTCTTCACACCGCGTCCACCAGCGATAATAACTTTCGCTTCAGAAAGATCCACACCTTCTGCTGTTTTACGGACAACATCTTGAATAATTGTACGTAAATCTTTCACATCAACTGTAATAGAAGATACGTCACCGCTGCGAGACTCATCTTTTTCCAGAGTTGCAATGTTATTTGGACGCACTGTCGCAAATAAGATGCCGTCTGTTACAATCTTCTTCTCGAATGCTTTACCAGAGTAAATTGGACGAGTGAAGATAACATTTCCACCTTCAACCTCTAAAGCAGTTACGTCAGAAACTAAACCAGCTTCAAGCTTCGCTGCTAATTTTGGTGATAAATCTTTACCAAGTGCCGTATGTCCAAAGACAATACCTTCTGGATTTTCTTCAGCATGTACAGCTAAAAACGCTTGTGCATAACCATCAGATGTATATGATTTTAATTTATCATTTTCAACTGTCACAACGCGATCTGCACCGTAATGAATCAATTCATTTGCAAAAGAGGCAACGCTGTCTCCAATTAGAAGACCTACTACTTCACCGCCTTCTGCAATTGTTTTTGCTGCTGCTACCGCTTCAAACGAAACGTTACGTAGCGATCCATCACGAACTTCACCCATTACTAATACTTTACGAGCCATAGATTTTCCCTCCTGCATATATAATTTCGTATTTTATTAGATTACTTTCGCTTCTGTATGGAGCAACGATACAAGTTCTTTTACTTGATCTTGCAGCTCGCCTTGTAACACTTTTCCTGCATCTTTCTTAGGAGGCAAATAGATTTCAATTGTTTTTGTCTTTGCTTCCACATCATCTTCTTCTAAATCTAAATCATCTAATTCTAATTCTTCTAGTGGCTTTTTCTTCGCTTTCATAATACCTGGAAGCGATGGGTAACGAGGTTCATTTAAACCTTGCTGTGCTGTTACTAAAACTGGTAATGAAGTTGCAATCACTTCTGTATCACCTTCAACATCACGCTCAATCTTCACATTTGTACCGTCAATTTCAAGTTTTGTAATTGTCGTTACATATGGAATATTTAACGCTTCAGCTACGCGTGGCCCTACTTGTCCAGATGCACCATCAATTGCAACGTTTCCGCCTAAAATTAAATCTGCATCTTTATCTTTTAAATACTCAGCAAGTACTTTTGCTGTCGTGAACTGGTCACCATTTTCTACATCATCTTCAATATTAATTAATACCGCTTTATCACAGCCCATTGCTAATGCAGTACGAAGTTCTTTCTCACTATCTTCGCCACCGACTGTTACAACTGTAACTTCTCCACCTTGTGCGTCTCTTACTTGAATTGCTTCTTCAATTGCATATTCATCGTAAGGGTTGATGATGAATTCCGCTTCGCCATCGTAAATTGCACCGTTTTTAATTACGATTTTTTCTTCTGTATCAAATGTTCGTTTCATGAGTACGTAGATGTTCATTCCATTTACCCCCTTGTTTTTCAGAAAGATTCTATCAATTTTAATTTTCTGTTAATTTATATTAAAAAAATAATTGAACTACCTGCCACTAAATGAAGGTTTACGCTTTTCTAAAAATGCGGCTACACCTTCTCTTCCATCTTCACTCGTAAATACTTCACCAAAAATTTGTGATTCACGTTGTACACCTTCATAGTAATGAGACGATTTTGTCGTTTGCAATAACTCTAGTACAGCACGAGTTGTTGCTGGACTTTTTCCAGCAATTTGTTTTGCAACTTTAAGCGTATCATCTAAAAATGATTCTTCAGAGAACAATCCGTTAACAAGTCCCCACTTTAATGCTTCTGCACCAGTAATTGGTGTACTTGTTAACATCATTTCACAAGCTTTCGCTTTCCCAACATAACGTGGTAAGCGCTGTGTACCTGCAAAGCCAGGAATTAATCCAAGTGTTAATTCAGGTAAACCAAGTTTTGCACTTTCAGTTGCAAAGCGCATGTGGCAAGACATAGCAAACTCAAGGCCGCCGCCCAGTGCCGCTCCATGAATTGCCGCAATAACTGGTTTTGAACATTTTTCAACACGCTCAAACGTAACTTGTCCAAGCTGTGCTAATTCTGTTGCTTGCTTCGCTTCAGTAACAGATGTAAATTCTTTAATATCTGCTCCTGCTGAGAAGAAACGTCCTTCACCGTGAATAACAACAACACGAATGTTATCATCCTTTTCCACTTGATCAATTAATTCAGTAACGTCATGCATAACTTGTGAAGACATCGCATTCGCTGGTGCGTGATTTAACGTCGCCACCGCGATATGATCTTCAACTCTTACAGATAGGAATTTCAACATGATCCCTCCCATTATTGACGATAACCACAAGCTGCAATAAGTAGCCCGTGTACCGTTTTTGAAAGTGCGACCAGATCATACTTATGATCGCTCATTACCCAATTGGTCACAACTTCATCTACTGTTCCAAAGATCATTTGTCTTGCCACGCGAACATTTAAATCTGCTTGAAATTCACCTTGTTTTATACCAGTCTCTAAAATCTCATCCATAACTTGTAAGTAGCCTTTTAATACTTCATTTATTTTAAGGCGCAAGTCTTGATTGGACTGCCTTAGCTCTAATTGCGTAACGATAGCAAGCGGATCATTTTGCGACAACAGCAAGAAGTGCGTTTCTACCAACATGAATAACTTCGATACAGCGCTTTCAATTCCTGCTGTTTTTTGACGAATTGTTTCGACAAATTCTCCCATCTTCTCTTGGAATAAGGATATTAATATATCTTCTTTATTTTTAAAATATAAATAAATCGTGCCATCAGCTACCCCAGCTTGCTTTGCGATTTTAGAAACTTGCGCTTGGTGGTACCCATTCTCCGCAATCACAATGACTGCCGCATCAATAATTTGATTGTATTTCGGTCTATTTTTCTTCACTTTACTGTCCCCTTCAAGAAGATGACTGAATGAATAGTCATTCATATTCTTATAATACTGACTATTTAGAAAAGTGTCAATCCTATTTTTTCAAAAAGAAAGGGCCTTAGCCCGTTTGCTCATCCTCATTCTTTCTCTTCTCTTCATCTATTAGAACACGGCGCAAAATTTTCCCTACTGTCGTTTTCGGCAATTCATCTCTAAACTCATATACTTTCGGCACTTTATAAGCCGCTAAATATTTACGTGCAAACTGATTTAATTCTTCCTCAGAGCATTCCGTACCTTCTTTTAACACAACAAATGCTTTAACTGTCTCTCCTCGGTACGGATCTGGAACTCCAATTGTCACTACTTCTTGCACTTTTTCATGCTCATATAATACTTCTTCAACTTCACGAGGATACACATTAAATCCACTCGCGACAATCATATCTTTCTTGCGATCTTTTACATAGAAGAATCCATCTTCATCCATGTAGCCAACATCACCTGTATGGAGCCAGCCATCTTGCAATACAGCCGCTGTTTCCTCTGGCTTATTCCAATATCCTTTCATAATTTGAGGGCCTTTCACTACAATTTCACCTATTTCTCCTGGCGGTAATGCCTCACCAGTTTCAAGCGACATAATGATTGCTTCTGTATCTGGCCACGGAACTCCGATGCTACCTGGCACTCGCTTTTCCCATAAAAAATTACTATGTGTAACCGGAGAGGATTCTGTTAAACCATATCCCTCTACTAGTTTACCACCTGTAACTTTTTCGAACTTTTCCTGTACTTCTACTGGCAGTGGTGCTGATCCACTAATACAAGCACGAATAGAAGAAATATCGTATTCTTTTAAAAGCGGACTATTTAAAAGAGCGATATAAATAGTTGGTGCCCCTGGAAACAATGTCACTTTATGCTTCTTAATCGCTTCAAAAACCATTTTCATATCAAACTTTGGAATAAGGACCATTTTGTATCCTTGCATAATACTTAAATTCATAACAGCTGTCATACCATAAACATGGAAAAATGGAAGAACCCCAAGAACGACTTCTTCTCCTTCTTTGCAATTATATAACCATTGAACTCCCATTAACGTGTTAGAGACGAGGTTTTTATGCGTTAACATAACTCCTTTCGGAAATCCGGTTGTTCCTCCTGTGTACTGTAAAAGAGCTAGATCATTTTCAGGATCACAAGGCACCTCAACATTCGTATTCACTTCTTTTTCTACTGAATTCCAAAGATGAATCGTTTCACTCTCTGATACTTTCACAACTAAATTCGACTGTTTTTTCTGCACAAATGGATACAATAGATTTTTAGGGAATGGTAAAAAGTCTGCAATACGAGTTACGATAATATGCTCAATTTTTGTAGCAGATTGAACATTCGTTACTCTTGGAAACACTAAATCGAGACAAAGAATTACTTTTGCTCCCGAGTCATGAAGCTGATATTCTAATTCCCTTTCTGTATACAGTGGATTGGTTTGTACTACGATACCTCCCGCAAGTAATGTACCGTAATAACCAATTACAGCTTGCGGACAATTCGGCAACATAATAGCAACTCGATCACCCTTTTCCACACCGAGTTTTTGAAGATAATTTGCAAACCGCTTCACCTTATCATGGAAGTCCGAAAACGTAATATCCTTCCCTAAAAAGTGAAGCGCTTTCTTTTCTGGGTAGCGAGAAGCCATCTGTTCTACATATCTATGAAGCGGCTGAATATCATAAGAAATCGTACTCGGAATTTCCTCTGGATAACTTTTCAACCATGGTTTTTCCACCTTCATTCCCCCTTCAAATACATAAAAAATAAATGAATGTTCATTCATGATGGTTATTTTCATTATATTATAGTCACCATAACGTTACAATCATAATATTCTGACTTTTATATAACTATGCTTTACTTCATTAACTTCTTATTATATGTAGAAACTCTCTTAATCTTAAAAGAGTAAGAGAGTTTGTCATTAACTTAATCTTATAATTGTTAATACCGCTCCTGGGGTAGTTGTTGATAATGTCGCAACAGCTAACAAACCAAATAATTGTAAGCTAATAGCATCTCCTGCTGCAAGAGTTGTAATAATTGTTGCACTAAATGATGTGGTTGCTACCGCAGGAGAATTTATCGTCCCAGCAAGTGCCCCTCCATTAATTGTAATCCGTGAACTGACTAATAATGAAGCCGTTATATTAATTGTATATGAAATATAATAATTACCAGCATTTGCAACCGTAAATACTGTGTTTCCACCAGAAACAGTAATTCCTGGACCGATGTTTTGATTATTCGGAAGCGGGACATTCGTTCCACCAAGAACTACCGATATCGCTGTTCCCGACGTATTATTTGCAAATGCATATGTCGCCGTGATACTTGTACCTGTAGCCCCGGTTGAACCCGTTGAGCCCGTCGCTCCTGTTGCTCCTGTCGGACCGGTTGAACCCGTCGTTCCCGTTGGACCTGTTGAGCCTGTTGAGCCTGTTGAGCCTGTTGCTCCCGTTGGGCCTGTCACTCCTGTTGAACCCGTTGCCCCGGTTGCTCCCGTTGGACCCGTTGCTCCTGTTATTCCTGTCGCTCCTGTTGGGCCTGTTGCTCCTGTTGAACCTGTCGCTCCTGTTGGGCCTGTTGCTCCTGTTGAACCTGTTACTCCCGTCGCCCCCGTTGGGCCTGTTGCCCCTGTTATTCCTGTTGCTCCTGTTACTCCCGTCGCCCCCGTTGGGCCTGTTGCCCCTGTTATTCCTGTCGCTCCCGTTGGGCCTGTTGCTCCTGTTATTCCTGTCGCTCCCGTTGGACCTGTTGCTCCTGTTATTCCTGTCGCTCCCGTTGGACCTGTGTCGCCTGTTACTCCTGTCGCCCCCATTGGGCCTGTGCCACCTGTTGCTCCCGTTGGGCCTGCGCCACCTGTTGCTCCTGTTGCCCCCGTCGGACCGGTTGGACCAACCTTAGGAACTGTCCCATCGCAACTAAAACAGCATGAATCAACATGTACACCATTTTGATTATTACACCCACAATATCCATTTACGTTATTGCTCCATGAAGACATGTTGATCACTTCCTTTACATTCGATCTTTTTAGCGCAATCACCGACTTAAAAAACACCTATCTAAATAACAAAGAAATACTTTGCCTAGTCGGGGATAAAACACAGATTTCCTCCATACATTCTAGTAATTATTACATGCGATTCACTCTCCTTTTGCTTGTACTTTCGCCTTATCTCCACAGACTATTAACAATACACATTACACTATCGTACACAGCCACTTTCCCATTTAAACTTTCCACATTCGCCAATATTTTTAGTAAAGAGGCTTATTCTTCATAAATAGCGACTATAATATATAAAAATCCGTATAATTCGTTATTTTTCGTCAAAATTTTAAAAATATATTGACACTTAAAATACCCTCATAGTATGATTTGGGTGTTGTAATTGATAACCATTTTCACTTATGGTACTAGTTACAAAAAACACTTAATTTGGGGGCAGAAGATGAAGAAAATTCTCAGTATTTTCATAGTAGTTCTTCTATTCGCTGTTGGATGCGGACAGCAAAAAGAGGAGAAAAAAGAAACAAAAGCGGACAATAAAAATCAAGCTATAACAATTAAACACGCTGAAGGGGAAACGAAGTTAGATAAACCAGCAAAAAAAGTAGTTGTACTTGAGTGGGTATATTCTGAAGACTTATTAGCACTTGGTGTTCAGCCAGTAGGGATGGCAGACATTAAGAATTATAATAAATGGGTAAATACAAAAACAAAACCGAGTAAAGATGTTGTAGATGTAGGGACACGTCAACAACCAAACTTAGAAGAAATTAGCCGTTTAAAACCAGACTTAATTATTACAGCTTCATTCCGTGGTAAAGCAATTAAAAATGAATTAGAGCAAATTGCACCAACAGTTATGTTTGATCCATCAACAAGCAATAACGATCACTTTGCTGAAATGACAGAAACATTTAAACAAATTGCAAAAGCAGTTGGAAAAGAAGAAGAAGGTAAAAAAGTATTAGCTGATATGGATAAAGCATTCGCTGATGCAAAAGCAAAAATTGATAAAGCAGACTTAAAAGATAAAAACATCGCAATGGCACAAGCATTTACTGCTAAAAACGTACCAACATTCCGTATCTTAACTGAAAATTCTTTAGCTTTACAAGTTACAAAAAAATTAGGTCTAACAAATACTTTTGAAGCAGGAAAATCTGAGCCAGATGGTTTTAAACAAACAACTGTAGAATCATTACAAAGTGTACAAGATTCAAACTTCATTTACATTGTAGCGGATGAAGATAACATTTTTGACACGCAACTAAAAGGCAACCCTGCTTGGGAAGAATTAAAGTTCAAAAAAGAAAACAAAATGTATAAATTAAAAGGCGACACTTGGATTTTCGGTGGTCCTGAGTCTGCAACATCTTTAGCAACACAAGTAGCAGATGTAATGACAGCGAAGAAGTGATTACACGATGAATAGCCTAAAACATACACTTCGAGCAAGTCTTGTATTCGGAGGAGGAGCAGCTCTCTTGCTCCTCCTTTTCTTTATTCATATCGGACAAGGTCAAGCAAACATTTCCTATAGTATGATTATTGATGCTCTTATCTCACCGAACCAATCGCTAGAACATCAAACTTTAATCATGCTTCGATTACCTAGAGCTGTAATTGCCATTTTAGCTGGAGGCGCTCTTGCTGCATCAGGGGTTATTTTACAAACGTTAACGAAAAATCCACTTGCTGAATCCAGTACAATGGGTATTCACTCTGGCGCATATTTCTTTCTAGTAGCGGCTACAATTTTCTTACCGAAAGATTTACAAATTAATTCTCTTCTGTTCACATTTATCGGTGGTGCTATTACTGCTTTATTTGTATACCGTATTTCTGGTGGAAAAAAGGGAACCCCACTTAGAATGGCATTAGCTGGTATGGTCGTTACATTAATGCTCTCTGCCTTTACCGGAACGATGCAGCTTTTCTATGAAAATGAAACAGCTGGTTTATTTTTATGGGGAGCTGGCTCTCTTATTCAAAATAACTGGGATGGCGTTCAATTTGCTTTTCCATTTATCATTATTTCTTTCCTAGTTTTACTATTTATGTCTCGTAAACTCAACATTCTCTTACTTGGTGATGATGTTGCTATTTCTCTTGGTGAAAAAACAGCAGTAACACGTCTTATCGCCTTCATTGCTGCAATCTTTTTAACAGCAGTAATTGTTACTGTTGTTGGACCAATTGGCTTTGTCGGCTTAGTTGCACCTCATTTAATGCGCCTTATCGGATACCGTCAACACTTTACTCTTCTTCTCTCTTCTTTCTTATGGGGGGCAGTATTATTGCTTGGAGCAGATGTTGTCGGTAGATTAATAGATCCAACCGGTGCAGAACTTCCTGTTGGGGCAGTCACAGCAATGATTGGATCTCCTTGGCTTATTTACTTAGTGTATCGAATGATGAAGTCGAAACAATATATGAATGATAACGGTGCGAATGCAGCTGGAGCTAGTTCCCGCTATTACTCTTATAAAAAGGTAATCATTATATCTATCACACTTTGTATTGTGACGATTGCTCTTGGTGTTACAATCGGTAGTAACGCTTATATCGAAAGCATTACAAATGTTATATCAGGTCAATTAACACAATTTGACAAAAACATGATGATGAATCTTCGATTACCAAGAATGCTCGTTGCCGCTATTGCTGGTGCATGCCTTGCAATAAGTGGGCTTGTTTTCCAAGGTATATTACGAAACCCACTTGCCGATCCTTCTATTATTGGTATTTCATCAGGAGCTGGTGTCGGTGCTTTAACTGTTATGTATGTCTTTCCTGCACTTCCTGGTTTCTTCCTACCAATTGGTGCATTTATCGGCGGACTACTTGCAGTTGGAATTGTCCTCTTCTTCTCATGGAAATCAGGATTTAGCCCAACAGCTCTTGCTTTAATAGGAATTGGTATTTCTGCACTTGGCTCAGCAATTATTCAAATCTTTATCGTTAGAGCCAATTTGAATGTTGCCGCTGCTTTAACATGGTTATCTGGCAGTACGTATGCAAGAGGGTGGAATCACTTAGAAAATATCATTCTATATCCATCTCTAATTCTTGTATTCATTATCTTTTTCTTAATAAAACAACTTGACGTTCTCGTACTGGGAGACGATTTAGCAACTGGACTTGGGCAACCAGTAAATAAAACACGTCTTGCTCTGATTGTGCTAGCGACACTACTTGCATCAGTAAATATCGCTGCTGTCGGTACAATTGCCTTTTTAGGCCTTGTCGCACCTCACTTAGCAAGAATTGTTGTTGGTATGAATCATCAAAGACTATTCGTTTGTTCAGCACTATTTGGAGCAATCCTTCTTTCTGTTGCTGACTTACTTGGACGTACAATCGCATATCCGAAAGAAATTCCTTCTGGTCTTGTCGTTGCTGTACTTGGAGCACCTTATTTCTTATGGCTAATGAGGAAGAGTGGGAAGAAAGTTAATTAAAAAGGAGGCTTCGTTTTAGAAGCCTCCTTTTTATATACTAAATAAAGTGAAACTTTAATTAGTGGGGGGGGGGCTTCATCCCCACTGATTATTAACCCAAACCAATTGGGCTTTTATGAGCAGTGGATCTCCCACCTAACTTCTTTGCTCCAGCCGAATCTTGAGGTGGGAATTTTACTGCAGGTGAATAGCGGGATAAATTACTCTGATCTCACTAATTTCACAGATTTAGTCCCTCCCATAAACTCATGATGTACAGTTAATGTGTTCTCCTCAAGTTTCAAATCAACCTTCTGTTTTCTTTCTCCCATTAAAAATACAAGCTCTATGGAAATAATCCCTTGGTCCACACTTAATATTCGAAAGTCTCCTATAGTAGTCCCTTTCCCAAAAATATTATGTTCCATAAATTCTCCGCCTGTTTTCTCACTATTAATAGATTCTATTTCCAACCCAACTGGCCTGTCTGTACTTTCTGATGACATCCAAGACCCCTTTAACTTTCCAATATCAGCCTCTTTTTTCTTTTCATTTTTTAACTCTTCCTCTTTTTTCTTAACTTCTGCTTGTTGAGTTAGTAAGCCATCTATTTGCTTATTCAGCTCTTCGGCCCGTTGATTTTCCGAAATAAATTGTTGATTTTGGCCAGTATCGTTAACAATTTTATTTACTATCCCTTTAGCCTCTTCATACTTTTTATCATTCTTTAACTTCTCTGCCTTTTCCAATTGACCTATATATTGACCTTTTAACTCTTTATGCTCTATGAGCGAATCTTTTTGTTCTTTCGCTTGACTTTGAAGGATTGCGGAACCATCTTTCATCTTTTCTACTTCTTGAAACAAACCTATTGCTTGTTCTATATTTCCACTCGATTTCTCTTTTATCGAACTTATCATCTTAGTAGTTTGGTCTTTTAATACCTTTGCTTCTTTATCATCCTTTTTCTCTTCTAATGCTAGCTCAAATGATGCTACTGCCGTGTCATATTCTTTACTCGCTAACGCCAATTTCCCTTGATCCATTGCTTTTTTATAGATTTCATTGCTACATCCTACCATTAAAAATAAAATTATGATTCCTAAAATCAATCTTTTCATAATATCCCCCTAAATTAATATAATTCTATATACACTCAATAGTATCATAAAATTTATATATAAAATTTTAAATACCATCATTAAAACATAAAGGGAACTTGTCATTTCTTCTCGAACTTAATCTATGAACATAAGTAGAGGGGGATAACAATAATGTACCAAACAATTGACGGCTTCTTGCAATCATGGACATACGAAGCAGAGTCTACTCAGAAAATGCTTGATTCATTAACCGATGCATCTTTATCACAAGAAATTGCACCTGAACATTGGACGTTAGGTAGAGTTGCTTGGCACATCGTGACGGCAATTCCTGTTATACTATCTGGCACAGGGCTAAAGTTTGAAGGAGAATCGAAAGATTATCCTGTTCCAACTTCTGCAAAAACAATTGCAGATGAATACCGTAAAGTAAACGCGGCTTTTGTTGAAACACTTCAAAGTAAATGGACTGATAAAGACTTAGCTACTATTAATGACTTCTTTGGTCGCCCTATGCCGAATTCTATATTTTTAATGACACTCATTAATCATCAAAATCACCACCGCGGACAAATGACGGTTTTAATGCGACAAGCTGGCTTAACAGTTCCTGGCGTATATGGCCCCGCAAAAGAAGAATGGGCTGCGGCTGGAATGGAAGCTCCTAAAATGTAACGACAAAAAAGACAAGATGTTTACATATCTTGTCTTTTTCTGTAACTTGTTTCATGTGAAACTATTTTTTCTTAATGGTTGTTTTATGGAAAAGATAGGTTAAAATGAATACATATTACGAAGAGGAGTAACCAAATTGAATACAAAAAATAAAAAAATAGCTATGGGAACTATTTTACTAACTTCTCTTATTGGAGTTATTAGTGTATCTCTTTATTTCACCTATTATGGTACCCCTTGGGGAAAACAAGTAGCAATTACGGACTCAAAAGAGTATATTACAAAATATTTTAATCTAGATGCAGAAGTCAAAAATACTTCTTACGATGCTAAAATGAATAGCTATGCAATCTCCTTTGAAACAAGTACCGACGGCGAGTTTACTATCGAATATAAAAGTCCTAATAACTTTAACATTTCTCCAGAAGTGCAAAAGTATTTAAGCACACACTCTAAATTTACAGAGTAGTAACGAAGCATACATATACAAAAAAGAGTTGGTGTAACACCAACTCTTTTTCACATATTCTTATCATACAGTTATATCTTCCTTCTCTATATTTTTAATGCCGTAATATGCAATTACAACTCCAATTGCTGCAAGTGCTAGTTGAAGGGGAAGAAAAGTTGCTGTAGAAAACGCTGGGTTGCCATTATTCATTGCAATTGTGACAACGATAAGAGATGAAACAATTGTAGTTGGCACGGAACGTTTACGCATTCCGAAATATAATGGGATTAAACTCATCCCCGCAGTTGCAATGGCTAAAGGAACTAGTTTTATTCCTTCTTGCATCAATTGATCTACTGTGAATGAATTAGGAAGAATTGAAAAATAACTATCTATCCCAAAGAAAATTCCTACTACTAAAATGTTAGATACAATAACTGTTATAAATGTTACTGTCGCTGTAATAGCCAACTTACTAGCCATCATCTTCTTTCGGTTAATGGGATAAGAAAACATGATTAGTATTGTTTTATTTTTATATTCACCAATTATTAGCCTTGCGATTAATACACTACCAAAAACAATAAACGTTGCTCTTACTATTGTGCTAGCCATTAACAATATCGTCTCTGGATTCCTTATTTCTGCATCACCTTCTACTTGAGCGATGATGCTCACAAAGATCATTAATGCCAGTATAACAATATTTGCAATAATTGCTCTCTTCACGTACCAACCAAGCTTAAACTTTTTCAATTCTAGCTTCATTAAATGTAGCATGATAGTGTCCTCCTTCCTCCTAAGATTTAATCAATATAAATGACTCCTGTTTCACTTAAAATCTTCGCTTCATTTTTTGCATCACCAATCGTTCCTATTTTTATTTTTTCTGTATTTTTATCTTTCTTAAGTCCTTTTAAATCCACTATTACATCAGCTGAATTACTTTTAGCCATAAGCTTCAATGATGCTGGGACACCTTTATACCGTACGCCAATATCCCCTGATTTTGTTTCTATAAATAATGATTTTCCTTCTGTCATATCTTTCAGTAATACTTCCCCAGATGTTGAAGTGATGTTCACATTTTCGTTTTTTACATTTTTCACATAATTATCGCCAGTAGTAGAAGTTATATTTACTTCTTGTAATGAACTATCTTTTAACATCAAATCCCCACTTTCGGATATGAATTCACCCTTCTCTGCCGATAGTCCTGTAATCATTCCATCTCCAGACTTGCCTTTTGTCACGATACTTTTTACTACTATATCGTTTATTTTCACATCACCCGATTTATTATTGACTACAATTTTGTCTATTGCTTTCCTCGGAATAGCTATACATATACTATTTTTCTTCCTAAACGTAAAACCATTAAAAAATTTGGTCACCTTTTGTTTTTGCTTAATCACAATTTTATTTTCGTCATTTTCTATTTTGACGGGATCTATCTTTTTATCTACTTGTTGACCTTGAGCGGAAATTACTATTTTATTAGCGTCTGTACTTTTAAATTCAATATTCCAGTTTTCATTGTCTACTTCTATTTCTTTTATATTATTGATTTCAAAAGACCTTTCTTGCTTAAAATCTTTCACCTGAAATACCTTAAAACCCAAAACCGCACTAGCAATTGTAATGACTAATATTGCAATTACTATTATTTTTTTCACCAGTCATACCCCAGTTCGTTTTTGTTTTAAGCTTGCTTCACGCCACATCAATCTTGTCGATTTTTCGATACGATAGATAACTAATGAAAATTCCTAATAAACAGAGCACGATTGGGATAGCTATAAAATCAAACATACTTACTTGACCATTTCCAGGACCAACGTTACCATTAATCAGCATACCAATTATTACTGCTGAAGTAATCGTTGTCGGTGTCGATTTCTTTCTCATTCCAAAAAATAAAGGAATTAAACTTATACCAGATATCATAAATGCACTTATAATAGTAGTTGGAACGGTAGCTATTATTTCCCCCATCATAACAGGCGTTTCAAGTATTCCTATTATTGGATTCATACAGAATATGAGCAAACTAATAATAAATGTTGCGATTATCGTGCTCACAAAGCAAAAACTAAAAACAATTGCTAATTTCGCTCTCATTAGCATTTTCCTTTGCAGTGGGTACATAAATAGTAGCTGTATTGTTTTGTTCTTGTATTCATCAATCACTAAACGTGATAAAATAACCGATGCAAAAATAATAAATGTAATTCTAATAAAAATATTTGCTAAAGACATGTATTCCATATAGCTAGAGAACATCAACTCATCCTCTACTTTAGATGCCCATGCCATAAGACTTACCGCAGCAAAAATTGCTATAATACAAATGGCTACTCCTTTAAAATAACTAGATAATTTATGTTTTTTCCATTCGAGTTTCATTAATTTAAACATATAAACCACGCCTCCATTCTTTATATAACTCTCTCTACGCTGTTAACATTCTAATTCCAGCAGTAATTACGCTTAACATTCCTATCACTAGTAGAATTAACAACCATTTTCGCTCTGGTTTCCTATAATATGAAATCCCACTTATGAACATTACGATCAATCCACTTACTAGATTCACTAACAATCCATTAAGCATGAATGCCCTCTCCATCCATTACATTTAAGAAATATTCCTCTAAGGAACTATGTTTCTTATTAATACTTTCAATTTCCACATCATTCATAATAAGTGCTTTTGAAATGGCTTGCTGAGACACTGCCGTATCATACACACGAATCATATTTCCGCTCATTATTTTATAATTTTTTATGCCAAGTTTATCTTCTAAAATGTAAGCTGCACGCTTCACATCAGGAACAGTAATTTCAATGTACTCTGTTTGTTTTCCGTTAATACTCTTCATTGAAACTTCTTTTATTAGTTTTCCATTTTGAATTACACCAATTGTATCCGCCATTAATTCCATCTCACCTAAAATATGACTAGAAACTAATAATGTAATGCCATATTCTTTGCAGAGCATTTTAAATAAGTCTCGTAACTCTTTAATACCAATTGGATCTAAACCGTTTATGGGTTCGTCTAAAATGAGCAATTCTGGCTTTGTCACGATTGCCCTTGCAATACCAAGTCGTTGTTTCATTCCTAATGAAAAATCTTTTACTTTTTTATTATCTATCCCTTGCAGTTTCACTAAATGTAATGCATGGTCAATTGCGTTTTTATCGTAATAGCCCATATATTCACAATGTAATTCTAAATTTTCTTTCGCCGTTAATTTATCATAAAAGATTGGGTATTCAATAATTGTCCCCATTCTTTTTAATACTTCATAAGATGTGTCTGTTAACTTCTCACCTAAAACTTCAATCTCACCGCTCGTCGGTTTTATTAAATTTGTAATCATTTTCATAATCGTTGTTTTACCAGCACCATTCGGTCCTAAGAAACCGTATATCTCTCCTTTTTTCACATGCATGTTAACGCTAGAAATAACTTCTTTCCCTTTAAACACTTTCGTTAACTGATTCGTTTTTAATATATAGGTCATGTCACTTTCCCCTTTCGCACTACTTTATATTTTTATAATAGACAACGGAAATCTCTTTTTTCTTACCCGTTTCTTACAAATTCCTTACGCTGAAAAAAAAGCTTGTAGAATCTACTTCTCTACAAGCTAAAACTGCATCTTTTTTAATGCAACTGTAAAAATTGTTTTTTCATACGGCTTACTAGAAAGATGAATTTTTCCATCCATCGCTTCCACCAGTCTTTTCGTAATCGTTAACCCTAAACCGCTTCCTTGGTACAATCTATTTCTTGAATCTTCAAGTGTGTACATACGCTCAAACACTTTATCAATATGAGATTCATCAATCCCTTTTCCTTTATCCCATACGTCTATATACACATTCGTTTCATCATCTCTTAACGTCATACCCAGTATCTTTCCATCGTCTCCATATGTAATTGCATTTGATATTAAATTATTCAATACTCTACCTAATACTTCTACATTTCCAAGTGCATATATATTTTTTTCTGGTATATCAATATGAACTTGAAACCCTTTCGTCGTCACTAAATCATAAAAAGATAAAATCTTCTCACGACAAACCTCATTCATATTTACTTTTGTCATCTCGATTGCCTTGTCACCAGATTCCAATTTTGCTAAATCAAAAAACTTATGAATTAGTTCCATTACTTCTAGTGTTTTCACATGCACCTTTTCAAGTAATATTTGTTGTTCTTCTTTATTCATTGTTTTATCCTTATTTAACATTTCTGTATATCCAAGAATAACTGTTAGTGGCGTCTTTAAATCATGTGAAATATTTGAAAGCATTTTTCTCATCGAAATTTCTACTTTCGCATGATCTGCATTTGTTTTCTGTTTTGCATCTAATAATTGATTAATTGCCACTAATAATTTTTGCAATTCTCGATCATCTGTCATAACGAGTAACTTCTCGCCTGTTTGTACATTTACAATACTTTCTAACTTTTCATATGTGTATCGCAAATTTTTACTACTATTTTTTCTCATTTTATATTGTATGTAAATGACACATAACAATATGAAAATAATACCTATTAACAAATTGACCATATTACATCACTTCCAACTTATAGCCGATGCCCCATAACGTTTTGATATATTCTGGATTAGATGGATCACTTTCGATTTTCTCACGCAATCTTCTCATATGAACATTAATAACGTTATCGTCACCATAATACTCTTCGTTCCAAACTAGCGTATATATTTGTGCTTTTGTAAATACACGATTTTGATTCTTTACGAACAGTTTTAGAATCTCAAATTCTTTTAAAGTAAGCTTGAGAGGCTTCCTATTTTTTTCCACAGTAAAATTAATTGGATCGATTGTTAAATCACCAATTTGAATCATCTTTTCTGTTGTTTCTGTAGCCGAATATTTCGTAGATCTTCGAATACCTGCTTTTACACGCGCCGCCAATTCAATCATAGAAAATGGCTTACAAATGTAATCATCTGCTCCAAGTCCTAATCCAACAGCTTTATCAACATCTGTATCTTTTGCTGACATCATTAATATCGGAACCGCACTTTTTTCACGAATGATACGCACAACCTCTAAGCCATCTAGCTTTGGCATCATAATGTCGAGGATAATCAAATCAAATGAACCTTTTAAATATGTGTTCACGCCTTCTTCTCCATCAGATGCGATTGTAACTTGAAAGCCCTCTTTTATTAAATACTTTTCCACCATCTCTTGAATTGAGAGATCATCTTCAACTAATAAAATATGATGTGACATATGTCTATCCCCTTTTTACAAACGTTAACAATTCAATTGTATCGTAACTACTACAGACTTGAAACAAATATATGAATTTTCAAACCAACTTCCCTTCCTCCCCTAACAATGATATGATAAAATTCACTACGATTGTTCATAATTAACTTTATATAAAGGAGACTTATCATGTCAGAAAACAAAAAAGTAAGCTTAGCTGATTTAATGCGCGAACAACTTGCAAAGAAAAAGCAAGGAAATGGAAATGGGTCAAATAATACAAATCAAAGCCAAGAAACGAAAAAATTACAAAACCAACAAACTAAAAAAACAAACAACCAACGTAGACGTACAGGTGTATAAATGAACGGACAAAAACGTTCTAATATCGCACCCGGTCTTGAAGTTGATATTGTATTAAAACAAGATCAACGCACCGGCAAATTAACACGTGGAATTGTAAAAGATATTTTAACAAACTCCCCTTCCCATCCGCATGGTATTAAAGTACGATTGCAGGACGGGCAAGTCGGTAGAGTGCAAAATATCGTCCAATAAGAAAAAGGAGCTCAAGTAAACTCGAGCTCCTTTTTCTTTATTAACCTTTAATTTTCTCGATGAAAACTACTTTTAAATAGTCTCCTTCTTTAAATTGATCAATGGTACGGAAATCTTCTGGTAAAGAATGTTCTTCTAATATTTTATATTTGCCATTCATTTCTTTAAATGCTGTATCGATAAAGCCTTTAAACTTTTTCATATCGAATGCGCTACAATTTGTAGAAGCAACAATAATCCCGTTATTTTCTGTAATAGCAATTGTTTCTTTTAATAAATTTTTATAATCTTTTGCTGCACTAAACGTATATTTTTTTGAGCGCGCAAAGCTTGGAGGGTCAAGTACGACCATATCAAATTTCATATTTTTCTTCGCTGCATATTTAAAGTAAAGGAATACATCTTCTACAATAATGTCTTGTGCTTCATAATCTATTTCATTTACACTAAACTGCTCAATCGTTTTACTTAAACTACGATTTGCCAAGTCCACACTCGTTGTTTTACTCGCTCCGCCAAGCGCTGCAAATACAGAGAAAGCACCTGTATAAGAGAACATATTTAACACTGTTCTTCCCTTCGCATATTTATCACGAATTTGTTTTCGAACGCTACGCTGATCTAAAAACACACCAACCATCGCTCCGTCATTTAAATAAACAGCGAAGTTCACACCATTCTCTTTTACGATAAGTGGGAACTCACCGCGCTCTCCTGCTACGAAATCATCACCTTCAATGTATTTCCCTTTCGTATCAAAACGCTTTTTCTCATAAATACCTTTAAAGTTTGCTACTTTTTGAAGAGCTGCTATAATCTCATCTCTGAAAGTATAAATCCCTTCACTATACCAACTTACTACGTAATAGCCATCATAATAATCGATGATTAAGCCTCCAAGACCATCACCTTCACCGTTCACAACACGGAATGCTGTCGTATCACTTGATTTGTAAAATTGCTTTCGTTTATGTAAGGCAGATTTTATTTTACTTTCAAAGAAAGATTGATTAATTTGTTCACTCTCTTTTCTCGTTAAAATCCAGCCGTATCCTTTATTTTGTTTTCCATAATAACCTTTTCCAACAAATTGACTCTTCTCATCTACCACTTTAATGATTGTTCCTTCTTCCTGAACATCATTTAAATTTTGAATTGCATCTTTTAAAATAAGCGGATATCCACTTTTAATTTCTTTTATAAATTTCGGTTTTATTTTTACAGTTACTTCTGATCGCATATAATAACTTCCTTTCCATTTGCATGCTTTCTCTATAGGAAGCATTTCAAAAACGAGACTGAAAAACAGCCTCGTTTCACTATACCATAT
This sequence comes from Bacillus sp. PSXD-155, assembly GCF_049310765.1. Taxonomy (NCBI): domain Bacteria; kingdom Bacillati; phylum Bacillota; class Bacilli; order Caryophanales; family Bacillaceae; genus Bacillus; species Bacillus sp. PSXD-155. The sequence continues at coordinate 176,039 of NZ_JBMOWC010000001.1, forward strand.
TATTGCTTTGCTAGTACAACTCGCTCATTCTCTCGCTTAACCACCATATATTTACTACATTTTGAAAGGGAAATCTTACTGTCCAAAACAATAAAAAAACTTATTTATTTTACATTTACCATTGACAATGATAATGATTTTCATTATCATTTAATGTATATGAGTTCTCGAAAATAAAGGCTACATTTATAGGAGGAATAAAACATGATTATTGTTACAAATACAGCTAAAATTACAAAGGGAAATGGACATAAATTAATTGAGCGTTTTAATAAAGTAGGTCAAGTCGAAACAATGCCAGGCTTTTTAGGATTAGAAGTTCTTTTAACGCAAAATACAGTTGATTATGATGAAGTAACAATTAGCACACGCTGGAATGCAAAAGAAGATTTCCAAGGTTGGACGAAGAGCTCAGCATTTAAAGATGCTCACTCACATCAAGGCGGGATGCCAGAATATATTCTTGATAATAAAATCGCTTACTACAATGTTGAAGTTGTACGTATGCCAATGGCTGCAGCACAGTAAAAACAGTTCTTTTTTTAAGTATAGAATATGAGAAGCGTTATCTATCACTTCTCATATTCTATACTTTTTTCTTTAATTTCTTTTTACTAATTTTGCGTGTACAACTAGCCTTCCAGCCTCTGGATCAAGCGCATAGTCACAAGTAGAAAGTGTTACAATTTCATCATTAGCCGTCAATTCCGTATCCGTTTTGTACAGTGATTTTTCTTGAATTTCCTTTAAGAACGATGTATATGCTACATCATTTTCAAAATCCGTTTCAATGTAATAAAAGTCCGTTGTTGTCGTGTATACTGAAAAAACTTCAACGTCGTATCCTTCAAATAATGTATCGTAATATAATTTACGATGGGACATGAAAAAGTCTTCGTCCAACATCTTTTTTAAACTACCAAACATAGAACCGTCTTTCATACGATGGCCATATAAAATCGTATTTCGATTTTGAGATTTCACATCATTACGATGGTCCATAAAAATGCTTCCCGCTCTCATATCTTCACCTTTATAATTACGAAATAAATAGTAATCATTATCTTTTGCTTGAACGATTGGATAATTAATTTGTGTATCATCCATCGTAATCCATCCGACTATCTCTGGATTAATTTTCTGGAGATCCTGAAACTGTTTACGTACCTCTCCGTCTTCCGATTTTTCTTCCATTGGACTTCTTTTATAAATATGTTGTGCCTCAGCCATTACTTTACGATTTTCATAATAATCCATGAAAATCCCGCCCAACTCATACATTGAATAGAAAAAGATTCCTAAAAACGCAATTGTAAGTATGCGTTGAAAAAAAGAATTCTTTTTCCGTCCTTTCTTGCTATTCAAATTATCACCTCAAAACGGATTATGCTCAGCCTTTAGATTCCCATAGGTACCATGTACAATCCGGTATCTTCATCCTGCTTTACAATGACATCTACACCATATATTGCTTTAACCATTTCTTCTGTTATTACATCATTAGGATTACCTTTCGTAATGATCTCTCCATCTTTCATAACGATAATATGGTCGCTATAACGAATGGCTTGATTAATATCATGTAATACCATTACAATCGTTAGCCCATACACTTCATTTAACTCTTTCACTAACTCTAATATTTCTAGCTGATAGTAAATATCTAAATATGTTGTCGGTTCATCTAAGAAAAGCATTGGTGTATTTTGAGCTAATGTCATTGCGATCCAAACTCGCTGCCTCTCTCCACCAGATAAAGCATAGATTGGCTTATCACGCTTACTTTGTAAATTCGTACATACTAGTGCGCGCTCTATCGCTTCTCTATCTTCATCTGTTTGCGGAGAGAAAATATTTTTATATGGCATACGCCCAAAGCTTATTAGCTTTTCCACTGTAATATCTGCTGGAGCCTCATTTTGTTGATGGACAACTGCTAGCTTTCTAGCAAACTCTTTCGGTTTATATTCACTAATCGCTTTCCCATCAAGTATTACTTCTCCACTGCTAGGAACGTGATTTCTAGACATGACACTAAGTAATGTTGATTTCCCGCATCCATTCGGGCCGATGATTGTTGTAATTTTCCCAATTTCTATTTCACTACTAACAGACTTTAAACGATTTGTTACGTTATCGTATGAAAAGGTTACATTTTTAATTTCCATGAACTTTATCACTCTTTCTAAGCAAGAATATTAAGAATGGACCACCAATAACCGCCATAATTGTTGCTGCTGGAATTTCGTTAGGTGGCACAATTAACCTTCCAATCGTATCCGCCGTCAAAATTAATAACGCCCCTGCAAGAGCAGAAAATGGAATTAATACTTTATGGTCTGAACCGACTAATTGTCTTGAAATATGCGGAACTAGTAATCCTACAAAAGCAATAACACCTGCAATCGCTGTTGATACTGCCGCTAAGAGTACTGCAATGGCAGAAATAATAAGACGAACTCTCGTCACGTGCAAGCCTAAGTTTTTCGCAGTCTTATCTTGTAGCGATAATAAGTTACACCAAGCTCCTACGAACAGGGCAAGAATAAGACCAATCGTTCCATAAGTCACCATTATTTCTACATCGCCCCACGTCTTCATTGTTATGTTAGAAGTCGTCGTTTGCTTAATACTCTTAATAAAATACCCACAAATCGTAACGAATGATTCATTTAATCCAGTAAACATCGCATTAATGGCAATACCAATTAAAATAATGCGAAGCGGGCTTAACCCTGACTTCCATGAAAACGAATAAACGAGATAACACGCAAACGCACCACCTAAAAAGGCGAATACGGGTGTCCAGAAAAAGAATTGCGGGAACAACGTAATAATAACGAGTGTCATAAAACTAGCTCCTGAAGATATACCGATTACCCCAGCATCAGCGAGTGGATTCTTCATAACGGCTTGAAAAAGCACCCCTGAAACAGCAAGAGTCGCTCCAGTGAACAGCGCAATAATAATACGCGGGAAACGTAAATCTTTAATGACTTCAACATCTTCATTCCCACCTGTAAATATCCCTTGTACAAGTTCAACAATACCTACTTCTAAACTCCCTTTCATCGCTGACAATGATGTCATAACAATGAGCAATGCAGTAACAATGAGGAAACTCCAAGTTTTTTTATTCATTCTGCTCTTCCTTTATATTAAAATGCATCACGGATACATCATTTTTTTCAATTCATCTAACGCTTCAATTGCTGCTAAATTGCCTGTCGTTCCAAATAAACGCTCTTCTAAATCGTAAACACGGTTCTTTTTAACCGCAGCAAAGTGTTTCCAAATGTCATTTGTTTTAAATTCTTTATCAAACATTTTTACAACTTCATCAGGCATACCATGAGCTGCTCGTAAAATAATATCTGGATCAGCTTTCTTTAAATACTCTGTATTAGAAGCTAAATATTCTACTTGTTCACCTTGTACAATATTTTTACCACCTAGTTGTTTCACTAAATCTCCAATATAAGAATGCTCTGTTGCTACTAAATAACTGCCTGGCACACCTAATAAAATAAGCACTGTCGGTTCTTTCTTTCCTTTTACTTCCTTTTGAATGCTAGCAACCTTTTTATCTAACTTAGTTACTACTGCTTCAGCCTGCTTTTCACGTCCATATTTCTTACCTAAATCGCTAATAGAACTTTGCATATTTTTTAAACTCGTTAAATCTAAAAAGTTTGCTTTCATACCCACACCATCAAAAACTGGCTTTAATTCATATTCAAGTGTTGTCACAGATAACACTTCTGAAGGCTTTAATGACTTTACCTTTTCCATATCTGGACTCATTGGATTCCCAACTTCAGGTAAACCTTTATATCGCTTCGGTAAAGTTTTAGAACTTGTTGGAACGCCGACTAAATCTACTTCTAACGCATCCATAATTTCAGTAACAGCCACTGTTGTTGCAACAACGCGCTCCTTACTCTCACTCTTTACCTGCTTTGCTGTTTCTTTTTTTGGTGATGAGCACCCAGCTATACTCATTAACAAAATGATAGCCATTAGTACACTTACGATTTTCTTCACTCTCAATCACCACTCCCTTCCATACAATATGAAACAAGTCTTGATGCACGCGAACATGCATCAAGACTCCAAAAATTACAATCTACCTGCTCTATATTTACGAACTAGTAAAGCAAGTGAACCTAGCAGTAACACCATGTATAAACCAAGTTGTGCTGTATCTGCAGTTTTTGAGTTTTTCTCTTTTTTCGAATCATTTTTTGTATCTTCTTTTTTCTTCTGACCATCTGCATTTCGGTTAAAATCAGGAGTACCTACTGTTTTTACATTATCTACTTTCGGTGTAGTCACTGGATTTTTCGGTTCATTTTTCGGTTCCTCTTTAATAGTTCCTAACGCGCCGATATTATTTGTATCAAATTGAATTTGTACATCGTAGAAATGATGGTAGTTCATCTCATCGATGTCTACCTTTACTTTTGCGTTTAATTTTTTAAATAGATCTTCTACTTCAAACTGTACTACTCGCGTATTTGCATTTTTATCTTCGCTTACTACTTTCGCATCAGCGAATAGTTCCTTGTTTTCCGTTTGGAATTTCGTAATCCACGCACTATTTTTCAGCGTCATCTCAATGTATTTTTTACCATCTTTTACGATTAATTTCGCTGGATTTACAACATAGTCATTCATCTTTGAAATCTCATCTGTTTTATCTTTTAATACTTTAAATGTAATATCATATTGGCCATCTACTAAATTTTTCGGATCAACTATTACTTTCGGGTTATTATTTCCACCTTGGTTGTCATTCCCGCCTTGGTTGTCGTTTCCTCCTTGGTTGTCGTTTCCACCTTGGTTCCCTAAAGCTTTAATACTGTCTTGATCAAATACAAATTGAACATCGTAGAAATGGTGATAATTCATTGAATCAATATCTACTTTTACTTTTGCATTTAATTTTTTAGACAAATCGTTTACTTCTACTTCTACTACTCTTGTATTTTGTTCTTTATTTTCACTTAACACTTTTGCATTAACGAAAGAACCATTCTTCTCAAATTCAAATTTCGTAATCCATGTACTATTTGTTAATGTAAACGCTACGTATTTCTTACCATCTTTTACTTTTAATACACCTGGGCTTTTTGTGTATGTGTTCATCATTGAGATTTCATCTGTTTGATCTTTTAACACTTTAAAGCCAATGCTGTATTCACCATCTTTAAGAGCTTTTGGATCAATTGTTGTGTTATTATCTTGTTTGTCGTTTCCTCCTTGGTTGTTATTTCCGCCTTGGTTGTCGTTTCCTCCTTGGTTGTCGTTTCCTCCTTGGTTGTCGTTTCCTCCTTGGTTGTCGTTTCCTCCTTGGTTGTCGTTTCCTCCTTGGTTATCTAACGGCTTAATGCTACCTTTATCAAATGCAAATTGAATATCGTAAAAATGGTGATAATTCATTGAATCGATATCTACTTTTACTTTTGCATTTAATTTTTTAGACAAATCGTTTACTTCTACTTCCACTACGCGTGTATCAGCTTTTTTATCTTCACTTATTACATTTGTATCAACAAACGAACCATTTTTCTCAAATTCAAATTTTGTAATCCAAGAACTGTTCGTTAACGTAAATGATACATACTTCTTACCATCTTTTACTTTTAGCACACCTGGACTTTTTGTATATGTGTTCATCATTGAAATTTCGTCTGTTTGATCTTTTAATGCTTTAAAATTGATGCTGTATTCACCATCTTTAATTGTTTCAGCATCTGGTTTTTTATTTTCATCTGGTTTTTCTACTTCTGGTTTTTCTGCTTCTGGTTTTTCTGCTTCTGGTTTTTCTGCTTCCGGTTTTTCTACTTCTGGTTGTTTCTCTTCATTTTTAATTTGTTCAAGTTTATCTTGTTCAAATAAAAGTTGTACATCATGCGTTTGCTTATAATTTCTTGATGCCATTTCGATAAATACTTTTGTATTTAGTTTTTTAGATAAATCGTTTACTTCAAACTCTACTACTCTTGTATCTTTTTCCTTATCCTCACTCACTACTTTTGCATCAACAAATGCGCCATCTTTTTCCGTTTGGAAATTTTTAATTAATGAGCTACTTTTTAGTGTTACAATTGCTTTTTTCTTACCGTTTTCTACTTTTAATACTCCTGGATTTACCATGTAAGTATTCATCTTAGATTCTTCATCTGTTTGATCTTTTAATACTTTAAATGGAATGCTGTACGCACCATCTGTAATTGTGTTAGAATTTGGTTGTTGATCTGGGTCAGGCTTTTGGTCGGGCTTCTGACCTGGATCAGTAGTTTCATTTGGATCTGGCTTATTAGCTGGGTCCTCTTTTTCATTTGGTTTTTCTACATGAATTGGTGTAATGCTATTTTGATCAAATGCAATACGAACGTCGTACTCATGATGATAATTTAAAAAATCAATATCTACTTTTACTTTTGCATTTAATACCTTCTCTACATCTTCTACATCAAATTCTACTACTCTTGTGTCTTTTTCTTTATCTTCACTAATTACATTTGTCGCAACTAGCTTACCTGCTTTTTCTGTTTCAAACTTCGTAATCCATGAACTATTCGTTAATGTAAAGGATACTTTCTTTTTCCCATCCTTCACTTTTAAAGTTCCCGGGCTTACTGAATATTGATTCATCATCGATTCTTCATCTGATGTATCTTTTAAAACTTTGAAGCCAATTGAATATTCACCGTCAGCCAACTTGGTAGCTGCTTGAACTGCAAGTGGTTGTAATGTTGATACGAATGTAAATATCATTAAAAACATAGCAACAATAATTTTTGTATACCTGTTCAATGGAACGACTCTCCCTTTTGAAAATTATTTAATACTGTTCCCATCAAATACAAAGCGAATATCATACGAAGCATTATAATTAATAATTGGAATATTAATTTTCACCTTGCCATTTAGTTTTTTTGACAAGTCAGCAACTTCAAATTCTACAACTCTAGTATTATCTTTTTTGTTTTCACTTAACACGGTTGTTTCTACAAATTGACCATCTTTTTCTACTTGGAAACTTTTAATAGAAGCACTATCTTTCACTTTAAATGAAACATATTGTTTTCCATTTTTAACTGTTAATGTTGCTGGGCTTTCAAAATAACTATTCATTCTAGACGATTCATCTTTATCGCCTTTCCATACAGTAAAAGCAATATTATATTTTCCATCAGCTAGTTTTGTAGCAGCCTTTGCATCTTGTAAACCTATTGTTGCGATAAATGTAAATAAAACAGCAAATACGGCAATAATCATTTTAAATTGTTTAAACATATATTCATCACCCTTCAAAAGATTTATTTACTCAATTTCACTTTACGAATTAAGAAAGCACCTGAAATAAGAATTAACGCTGCAAACAATCCAATACGTGCTTCATCGCCTGTTTTTGGGTTATCTGTTTTTTCAGCTTTTCCATTTTCATTTTTTGTTTCTTTGTTCGCTTCTTTAGCTGTTTCCTTACTCTCTACTTTTGTTTTCTCTTCTTTTACTTGTGTATCTGTTTTCGCTTGATCATTATTTTTTGTTGTAGCAGCTACACCGTTATCGCCACCTACAGCTTTTACATTTGCATCAAAAGCAAAACGAATTGTGTAGTGGTGGTCATAGTTTGCATTTGGTACAACAACATGGATTTTTACAGCTGCTGGTTTGGATAAATCATCTACTTTAAACTCTACTGTTCTTTTATCTGCCGATTCATCTTTACTAACAACTTTCGCATCAACAAAATTCCCGTTCTCTGGTGCTTTAAATTCTGTAATCCAAGCACTATGATTCATCGGAACTTGTACTCTCATCTCACCGTTTTTCACTATTAATTTTGCTGGCTTTTCAAAATAGTCATTTGCCATTGAAGCTGAATCATTTTCCGCTTTTTGAATTACGTAATTAATATCGTAAGTACCATCAGCTAGTTTTGCTGAAGCATTCCCGTATGGCATTACAAGAAAAGCTAGCATACATACGAACATTATAATAAAAGCGGGTAATACAGAAACCTTTTTCATTTTTCTTGTTTCCTCCTTTGTTATCTTTCACTTCACTTTTTGAAAATGATAATTATTCTCAATTTATAAGAAAAAAATAATCTCTTCTACCTATTATTTAATTAGCATTCTTTTATGTAATATAAGTATTATTGATTATCATTCTCATTTAATGTTAAAAATAATATCTCACCCTATTCCTTATATGAAGGCATAGAAACTGAGAAAAAATTTCAAAACTTATTTATTGATTATCATTCTCAATATAAATCAAAAAAAATAAACTATCTCTTCTCCTCTTCTTTCACCTCTTCCCCCTAACAACACTTTAGTTATAGAAAACCCTTTTCCCTCACTTCCCTTCCAATATTTCCACAACTAAGTCAATCTTAGCCTACTCATAAATTTTTTGTCAACTATATTACGTATAAAATTTTTAATATCTGAATTTCTCTATATGTGGCTTTTTCTACAAAAAAAGAGACTTTCTATTATAGAAAGCCTCTTTTCTCTATTTTTCTACAGCAATTTCCTGCTTTTGAAACTTAGAAACTATATAACCAAATCCTATACCGATTATGCCTGGAACTAACCAACCAATTCCTACACTATATAATGGAATCTTATCTAAAATAGGTGCTAGCGCTGCAATTTGAAGGTTTGCATTGTGTAACCCATCAAAGAAACTTATTGCAAATGCTCCTACAATCCCGCCCACATACATCGCTAATGGAAGACGAACGTAGTTTTCAACAAGTGATAATACGATAAGTACGATTCCAATTGGATAAATGGCGATTAAGATTGGTAATGCTAATGCATTTAACTGAGTTAACCCAAGGTTTGCTACCATAAATGCTAATACACAGAAAATGAAAACGACTTTTTGATAAGAAAGCTTTGGTAATAAGGAAGAGAAGTAATCACCACAAGCTGCAACAATACCTACAGAAGTTGTTAAACATGCTGCTGTAATTGCGATCCCTAGTAATAAAGTTCCGTAGCTACCAAATAAATGATTCACGACATTTGTTAAAATAATTCCTCCGTTTGCGCCCATTCCAAGCGATACACTAGAAGCTCCAAGATACGCAAGCGCTAAATATACAAGTAGTAAACCAAGTGCTGCAATAAATCCTGCAAAGATTGTTACTTTTGCAATACTATTTTTATTTGTAATGCCTTTTTCTTTTAACGCATGAATTACAACATTTCCGAAAACAAGTGCTGCAAGTCCATCTAAAGTTAAATATCCATCAATAAATCCTTTGAAGAGAGGAGCACTATACGCTTCTGTCGGTGCACCAAATTCTCCAATTGGTGTAATAAGTGCTTTACCTACGATAATTGCAATAACTGCTAATAATATTGGAGTTAGTACTTTACCAATACGCCCCACTAATTTCGAAGGATTTAAAGCTAAATAGAAAGTGACTGCAAAGAAAATAAGTGTAAAGATAACAAGTGGATATGACTGACCAGCTATCTCACTTGGTAAAAACGGTGCAACACTCATCTCATAAGCTACTGTTCCTGTACGCGGCACACTTACAAATACGCCTAAACATAAATAAATTGCAGTGATAAAAACAAGTGCGAATATAGGATGTACACGTCCTGCTAGCTCATTAATATCTCCCTTTAAAGCTATAACAATTACTCCTAATAAAGGTAGTCCAACCCCTGTTACGATAAAACCAAACAGCGCGATCCATACGTCCGTTCCAGCACCTTGCCCTAACGCTGGTGGAAAAATCATATTGCCTGCACCAAAAAACAGTGCAAATAACATTAAACTTATTGCAAACATCTCTGAAAACTTTAAAGATGATTTCATTTCTACTAACCTCCTAAAATAATTAATTGACAAAATATTCTGATTTTAAATCCGTCACATATCCTCTTTCAAGCATACTTCCCCGTAAAAGAACGCAAAAAACACCCGTCCCTAACAAAGGGACGAGTGTTGAAATCGTGGTTCCACCCTTATTCTAATAAAATGAATTTATAGCAAAATAAGCTCATTTTATAGCTCGTGTAAATTGATAACGGTTTTATCCGTCAAGAATTACAATGCATCATGTATGCAGTTCACTCTTGAAGTTTAGAGGTGGTAAGCTTGTCTTTTCGTATTAGGAAGCTCACAGCCTAAGGCTCCCCTCTCTGAGAATCGTAAAATACAACTCATGTCCTCATCATTACTTTTATAAAATATCTTGTCGAAACTTGTTGTTTTTTATTATATGGGCTATTTTTTAAAAAATCAATAGTTTTATTTTTTCTGACAAAAAAATATAGGGAGAAAATTTTTCCTCCCTATAACTGCCCTTTTAATATCTCTAATTCCTCAGTTGCAATGTTCCGCCATTTTCCTACTCCAAGCTCATTTAGCTCTATATTCATAATGCGCACTCGCTTTAGCTTTATTACAGTAAATCCGAAAGCACGACTCATTCTACGAATTTGCCTGTTCATTCCTTGCGTTAAAACGATACGAAATGTTGATTGATCGACTCTCGTCACTTTGCACGGCTTCGTCATACCATCTTTAATCTTTACACCGCTGGACATCTCATCAATAAACCAGTCCGTAAAAGGTTTATCGACTGTGACAACATATTCTTTCTCGTGTTCGTGATCACCGTGTAAAATTTGATTGGCAATCGCGCCATCATTCGTTAATAAAATAAGTCCTTCTGATGCTTTATCTAATCGCCCAACTGGAAAGATTCGCTCTGGGTAATTGATATAATCAATAATATTATCTTCAATATGATCAGCTGCTGTACAAGTAATTCCGACTGGTTTATGGAATGCGATATACACCTTTTCTTTCTCTTCTTTCGCAATAACCTGTCCATCAATCGTTACAACATCACCATCGCTCACAAGTGCACCGTGCGTACATATTTCGCCATTAATAGCCACGCGTCCAGCTTTAATAAGGCGGTCTGTTTCACGTCTTGAGCATGATTTTGCTTCGCTTATGTATTGGTTGATTTTCATGTTTTATTCCTTTTCATATATAATAAAAACGTCAATCTATGGCAATATCATTATGCCACGATTGACGCTTTTTCACTTCGCAAAAACAACTAAATAAATAACCCCAATCACCAAAAATATTCCACAACAAGCTAACAATACTTTTGCAAGTTTGTCCATAAACATATAATGGTTTCCCCTTTGTTTCGTTGTTTGCTATTTTAATTCGACAACTGTTACGCCTAGGCCTCCCTCGCCCATGTCACCGTAACGGTAATTCTTCACGCCGCGATGCTTCTTCAAGTAATCTTGTACACCTTGGCGAAGCGCTCCTGTTCCTTTACCGTGAATGATTGATACACGAGGATAACTTGCAAGCTGGGCATCGTCTAAATATTTTTCAACGCGCATCATTGCATCTTCATAACGTTCACCGCGAAGATCAAGTTCCAATGAAACGTGGTAATCTCTACCCTTCACACTTGCGACTGCTTTTTTCTCTGTTTGCTTCGGTGTGTTAATGTATTCCATGTTAGATTCTTTTACTTTCATCTTCAGAATACCGATTTGTACGCTCCACTCTGTATCACTTACTTTTTCAAGTAATTGACCCTTTTGACCGAACGTTAATACTTTTACTTCATCACCTGCGCGTAACTGTTGTTTCGGCGCAGTGTTTTTCACGTTTACTTTTTGTTTCTTCACAAGCTCTGGCGCTGTTCCTTCTAGACGGCTCTTCGCTTCAATAAGCTCATGGTCTTTCACATTTACAAGCTGTGCTTTACGCAATTGACGAAGTTCTTGAATAATCCCTTCTGCTTCTTTCTTCGCAGCTTCGACTTTTTCTTCCCCTTCTTTTTGCGCTTTTAATAGTTTTTCATCACGCTCATCGTTAAACTCAATAATTTGACGTTGCAACTCACGATGAAGTTTCTCAGATTGTTTGCGAAGTGCCTCTGCTTCGTTCCAGTCACGCTCTGCGTTTTTCTGGCTTTCTTCTAACTTCGCAATCATATTTTCAATTTTATTTGTATCTGTACTAATATGGTTACGTGCTTGGTCAATAACGCGATCAGATAATCCAAGGCGCTTCGAAATTTCAAAGGCGTTACTGCGACCTGGTACACCGATTAATAATTTATAAGTTGGACTTAATGTATTTACATCAAACTCAACACTCGCATTAATAACTTGCTCACGGTTGTATCCGTATGCTTTTAATTCTGGGTAATGCGTCGTAGCAACAACGCGAGCACCGCGGTTACATACTTCATCTAAAATCGAAATTGCTAGTGCAGCACCTTCTTGCGGGTCTGTTCCAGCACCTAATTCATCAAATAAAACTAAGCTTTCAAAATCAGCTTTTTCTAAAATATCTACAATGTTCACCATATGTGAGGAGAACGTACTTAAGCTTTGTTCAATCGACTGCTCATCACCGATATCAGCAAAGATATTTTTAAATACACAAATCTCTGACTCATCCATTACTGGAATGTGAAGACCAGATTGCGCCATTAATACACAAATACCAACTGTTTTCAGCGTAACTGTTTTACCACCTGTATTCGGTCCTGTAATAACAATTGTTGTGAAATCTTTACCTAGCATAATGTTATTTGGCACAATAATTTCTGGATCGATTAGCGGATGACGAGCTTGTCTTAAATCCATATAACGCTCGTTATTTACAATTGGTTTCGTTGCTTTAATTCGTTTCGCATAAAAAGCTTTCGCAAAGATGAAATCAAGATTTGCAACTACTTCTACGTTTGATAAAACGATATCGGCTTCTACTGCCACTTCTTCTGTTAACATTAATAAGATGCGTTCAATTTCTTGTTTTTCTTTCACTCGTGCTTCTTGTAGTGCATTATTTAATTCTACAATTACTTGTGGTTCAATAAATAATGTTTGTCCAGAAGCAGATTGGTCGTGAACAATACCGCCATATACGCCGCGGTATTCTTGTTTTACTGGGATTACGTAACGTTCATTACGAATTGTTACAATCGAGTCAGACAGCATCTTTTGCGCGTTTGAAGAACGCGTCATATTTTCTAACTTTTCACGAATACGGCTTTCCGCAGTACGAATTTGAGTACGAATACCACGCAGTTTATCACTCGCACTATCGACTACTTCACCGCCATCACCGATGCAATTTGTAATTTTCTTTTCTAACTCATATAAAGATACAATTTGAGCGACATGAGTTTCTAAAATCGGAAGCTCGACACCGTTATCAGCCATATCTTCAATGAAACGTTTCATATTACGACTACCATACATCGTATTCGCAATATCAAGTAGTTCATTCGGGCTTAACATACTTCCAATCTTTGCACGCTTCACATTCGAGCGAATATCCGTAATGCCACCTAATGGTGCACTACCTTTTAAACGAATGACTTTCGCTGCTTCATCCGTTGTATCTTGCATTTCTACAATTTCTTCAAAATCAGTGCTCGGCACTAAATTCTTCACTTTATCACGGCCAAGTGAAGAGGCTGTATGTTCAAGTAATTGTTCTTTTACTTTATTGTATTCTAATACACGCAACGTTCTTTCTAACATGTTGCAGGTCCCCCTTGTGTTACTTATTACGTTTAATATAGTCTAATAAACGTTCAATATCCCATGTGTTAATCACGTTATCTTTTTGAATCCAACCTTTACGTGCTGCAGCGACACCTGTTTCCATATCTTCTAACATTTCAAGTGTATGAGCATCCGTATTAATCGCTACTTTTACACCAGCATCTTCTGCTTGTTTTAATAATTTCGCGCTTAAATCTAGACGGTTCGGATTCGCATTTAATTCTAAAACTGTATTTGTCTCTTTTGCGAGTTCAATTAATAAATCTGTATCTACATCATAACCCTCACGGCGCCCGAGAAGACGTCCTGTCGGATGGGCAATCATTGTGACATGTTTATTCTCAAGTGCAGTACGCAGACGCTTCATAATCGTTTCACGGTCTTGTGAGAAGCTAGAGTGAATCGCTCCAATGACATAGTCTAATTCTTCTAATACTTCATCATCAAAATCAAGAGAGGCATCTGGTAAAATGTCCATTTCAATTCCGCGTAAAATTGTAATGTCTGGATACTTTTCATTCATACGTTCAATTTCTTTCGCTTGCTCACGAAGACGCTCTTTCGTTAAACCATTCGCTACTTTCAAATATTGCGAGTGATCAGTAATCGCCATAAACTTGTATCCACGAGCACGGCACGCTTGTACCATTTCTTCAATAGAAAAAGCACCGTCACTCCAAGTTGTATGCATATGTAAATCACCTTGTATATCGGAAAACTGAATTAAGTTCGGATACTCTTTAATTAATTCAATTTCTTTTCCATCTTCACGCACTTCTGGCGGAATAAATGGCAGACCGAAATGAGCGAAGAAGTCTTCTTCAGTCTCAAATGTTTTCACTTCACCTGTTTCCAAGTTCTCTACACCGTATTCACTAATTTTCTCGCCTTTATCTTTTGCGATTTGACGCATTTTTACGTTATGGTCCTTTGATCCTGTGAAATGGTGAAGAGTTGTAATAAACTCTTCTGGTTTTACTAAACGAAAATCGATTGAAATATCATATTCATATTGAAGGCGGACAGAAACTTTTGTATCTCCACTTGCGATTACTTCAATCATATTATCGAATTGTAGTAAATGCTCACGTACCGCTGCTGGTTCTGTCGTTGCAATGATAAAATCTAAATCTTTCACTGTCTCACGAACACGGCGTAAGCTACCAGCGCGAGAGAAACGAATTACTTCAGCAATATTCGACAATTTCTCCTCTATTTCCCCGGCAATAGGCAATACCATCGCAATTGGTAAACGCTCTGGACGAGAGCCTACTTGATCGATTGCTTCTAATATTTTCTCTTCTGTCTTCTTACCGAAACCTGCTAAAGCCTGTACTTTATTTTCCTCACAAACAGCTTTTAGCGATTCCATATCAACAACACCAAGTTCTTTATATAACTTAGCCACCTTTTTACCACCAAGTCCTGGTAGTTTTAATAACGGCAATAAGCTACTTGGTACTTCTTTCTCAAGTTCTTGCAATACTTCAGATGTTCCCGATTCTATATATTCTTGAATAACGGCTGCTGTTCCTTTTCCGATTCCTGGAATCTTTGTGAAATCTTCAATTTCAGAAAGACTACGATCGTCACTTTCTAATGCTGCTGCCGCTTTACGAAATGCAGATATTTTAAATGGATTCGCACCCTTTAGTTCCATAAAAAGCCCGATTGTCTCTAATAATTTGATAACTTGTTTTTTATTTACTTTCATCATTGCCCCGCCTTTCTTTCATAGAAAAAAACTTCTCTTTCCGAAAAAAGAGAAGTTATACTCTGCTACCTGTCTGCCATAGTTCCTTCACCTTTTCAGATAGAATCGGTGTATCGTCTACAATTATTTTGCTAATTGATGATTTTTGTAATGGTGTTTGTACTTGTTCAATCGGAAGAATATTTCCAATGATAATTAAGACAAACAAAATAATATATACTTCTAAAAATCCGAGGATTGCCCCCGCAAACGCATTTACTTGCTTTAAAACCGGTATTTCTGCAAACATATTTAACAAATTACCAAGTAATGAAAGTGCAATTTTAGTGATAATAAACAATATGATAAACGCAAGCGCTTGATAAAATACTGTCTCAATATTATTTGCATCAATCCATTCTGGAACAGATACGTTTTTATCAAATGGATACGGAATAAATTTCGCAAGTGCTGGCGCTAAATCTTTACAGTACCAGTATGCAACAAGGTATGCGATAATAAAGCTTGTTAACTTTACAAGTTGCAGAATAAACCCTCTGCGTAAGCCGAGGAAAAATCCCATAACAAGCAGTAAAATGATAATAATATCAATCATGTTATTCCATTCCTTTTTTTGTCATACTTTCTTTCAATTTCTCATGTTCTTCTTTTAATTTTATGTAATCGTGTATGACGTTTACCGCCGTCAATACCGCTAGTCTACTCGTGTCAAGCGAAGGATTCTTGGCATTGAGTTCGCGCATTTTATCATCCACAATCGCTGCTACCATGCGGATATGACTTGTACTTTCATCGCCAACAACTGAATATTGTTGACCATAGATTTCTACATTAATTCGACTTTTCTTTCCCTTTTGTTGTGACAACTCACCGGCCTCCAATCACGTACAGAATCCTAAAGTTTATCATACCATGAACCTTCATAATATGGAAACAGAAAGAACAATCCGATATGATAAAAATAACAATATAAAAAAAGGGGTGACCATTATGTCAAATTCTATCGTAATTCTAACAAATTCTACAGTAATTGAAGACATGAAACAACAATATAAACATTCGCTTAGCCCGAAAACTCCGCAAGGCGGGATCTTCATGGCAAAGGTACCATCTTGCACGATTACAGCGTATAAATCTGGAAAAGTAATGTTCCAAGGAGGCCGCGCTGAAGCAGAAGCTTCTCGTTGGCAAACTGTCTCTCAAACACCGAAAACAGCTGTGAAAAAATCTGTTGATTCCCATCGTTATGCTCCGCCTGCTTCCATCAGTACAATGTCTATTGTAGGGTCTGATGAAGTTGGTACGGGAGATTTCTTTGGACCGATGACAGTCGTTGCTGTATATGTGGATGCAAAGCAAATTCCACTACTAAAAGAACTTGGTGTAAAAGACTCTAAAAACTTAAATGACGATCAAATTACTGCCATTGCGAAACAACTTCTACACGTTGTTCCTTACAGCTCCCTTGTCCTTCATAATGAAAAATATAACGAGCTATTTGATAAAGGAAACAACCAAGGTAAGTTAAAAGCTTTACTACACAATAAAGCTATTACAAACTTATTAGCTAAAATGGCACCTACAAAACCTGAAGGCGTCTTAATCGATCAATTCACACAACCTGATACATACTATAAATATTTAGCAAAACAAAAACAGGTACAGCGTGAAAATGTTTATTTCGCTACGAAAGGTGAAAGCGTCCATTTAGCAGTAGCCGCTGCTTCTATTTTAGCTCGCTACTCATTCGTAAAACAGTTTGACGAACTAAGTAAAAAAGCTGGTATGCCACTTCCAAAAGGTGCTGGTAAACAAGTTGATATCGCCGCTGCTAAATTAATTCAAAAGCTTGGTAAAGAACGATTACCTGAGTTTGTGAAACTGCATTTCGCTAATACAGAGAAGGCGTTTCGCTTATTAAAATAGTATCGACAAAAACAGGAGCCTACAAACTCCTGTTTTTTGTTTCACCCTACTATTGTCCTTGTAATTATGTCACAACATAAATATACATATTATTAAAATTAAAGAAGATAATTCCTATTACTATTTCTATAAATGATTCTAAACATCTTACTAGGTAATCCCATGAAAGACAATTCAAAATTAGGGAGAATATCCAACTATTAAGTGAGCAACAGGAGTTCCAAAATTTAATCGAAAGATATGGTAGATCATTCCTATTAAATTTTCGGATTCGAAAATTTATCGTGAAACACGATGCACAACAAGCTACAACATTTCTGTGAGGAATTTGAATTCATGATTAGAAGAAAAGGATTGTTTACATAAGGAGAGAATTCATATGGACGCTGTGAAAGTTAAAAAATTATTATATGTTTTCATACACCTCGTAGGTCCACTTTCTTACTTCATTATTTCTACTGTTTGGGGCACTTTCTTCACTACTAAATCCACATTCGAAAACATATCTGATAGCCTTAGCGTTATGGCCATCTATTACGTGTTCATAAGTTTACTGTGGTTTTTCTATTTCGATCGATTAGACAAAGACATAAATAAGATTACAAAAGAAATTAACGATAATATGATGTAACACATAACAAAGGAGAGCCCTTAAGACTCTCCTTTGTTATGTTAGCTTCGTTTCTGCTTCTTATTAGATGAAGGTACTTTATGAGAACCTGTTTCATGTGTCGTCGTTCCTTGTCCTTCTACTTCTGGAGAACCTAGGCCCGATCTTGAATGATCTTTTTTCACTTTTTTACTCATTTATATTCACCCCTTCGCGTTACTTTTTGCTACAGGGTAATAAACTATGCAAAATAAAAAGCGAGAGGAAATCCTCTCGCTTTTTTCACATTTTAGAACTCAGAAGAACCTGGAGTTCTTGGGAATGGAATTACGTCACGGATGTTAGCCATACCAGTGATGTACATTAGGAAGCGCTCGAAACCTAGACCGAATCCAGCGTGTTTTGTACCGCCGTATTTTCTAAGTTCTAAGTACCACCAGTAGTCCTCTTCGTTCATACCTAATTCTTTAATTCTGTCTACTAAAACGTCCATTCTTTCTTCACGTTGACTTCCGCCGATTAATTCGCCGATGCCAGGAACTAGAAGGTCAGTAGCAGCTACTGTTTTTCCATCTTCATTCATACGCATGTAGAACGCTTTAATGTCTTTCGGGTAGTCAGTTACGAATACAGGGCGTTTGAAGATCTCTTCTGATAAGTATCTTTCATGCTCTGTTTGTAAGTCAATACCCCATTCTACTGGGTATTTGAAGTCAGCACCTGATTCTTGAAGTACTTTAATTGCTTCTGTATATGTGATGCGACCGAAGTCAGAGTTAATCACGTTGTTCATACGCTCTAGAACTGTTTTATCAACGAAGCTGTTGAAGAAGTCCATTTCTTCTGGTGCATGCTCTAATACATATTTCATTGCATATTTCAGCATATCTTCTGTAAGATCCATTACATCGCCTAACTCAGCGAATGCAATCTCAGGCTCAACCATCCAGAACTCAGCAGCGTGGCGAGTTGTGTTTGAGTTTTCCGCACGGAATGTAGGTCCGAATGTATATACATCACGGAATGCTAATGCATACGCTTCAGCGTTCAGCTGTCCACTTACTGTTAAGTTTGTTTCTTTACCGAAGAAGTCTTTTGATTCATCAACTTTTCCGTCTTCACCTTTTGGTACGTTATTTAAATCTTGCGTTGTTACGCGGAACATTTCGCCAGCACCTTCTGTATCACTACCAGTGATGATTGGTGTGTGGACATGTACAAATCCACGCTCTTGGAAGAACTGGTGAATCGCAAATGCTGCGATAGAACGTACGCGGAACGTTGCAGAGAATGCATTTGTTCTTGGACGTAAGTGAGCGATTGTACGTAAGTATTCAAACGTATGACGCTTCTTTTGAAGTGGGTAATCAGAATCTGATAAGCCCTCGATATCAATTTTTTCTGCTTTAATTTCAAATGGTTGCTTCGCTCCAGGCGTTGCAATTACTTTACCTTCTACTTTCACCGAAGAGCTAAGTGGAAGCTTTGCAATTTCTTTAAAGTTCTCTAATTCTGTATCGAAAACGATTTGAACGCTTTTGAAGAAGCTACCGTCGTTTAATTCGATGAAACCAAATGCTTTTGAATCACGTAAGTTACGAATCCACCCTGATACTTGTACTGTTTGACCTGCATACTTTTCTGTATCTCTATACAGACTTTTTACTAATGTGTTTTCCATAGTGAAATTCTCCTTTGCTGATATATTTAAATACAAAAAAACCTTTCATCCATAAAGGGACGAAAGGTTAAACTTCGCGGTACCACCCAATTTGTCATAAAGACCAACTTTAACTCGTATGTAATACATACTTCCCGGTTTGTAACAGGCCGGATTCCCGTCTAAGTCTACTCTTGAATACAAGATTCAATTTCGGTTAGCAACTCCAAGGTGTTCTTCACATATACCGCCTCATCAGGCTCTCACCGCCCCTGACTCGCTTTGGATTATAGTATATACTACTTTTCCTTATCATCGTCTTTCATTTTGTTAAACTAAAATTAATGTACTACATTCGAGAGAAAGATGCAAGATGCCAGAAAATATATAAGCGATTTTTGTAATATATCGACTTACCGACATCTGTCGACGATTGTGCAATAAAAAAAATTGCCGGAATGAATCCGGCAATTTTCTAATTACTTACGTAACTCCGCACCAAATTTCTCTTCTACCGTTGTTAATACACGGTTATGCGCTTCTGTTACTTCTTCATCTGTTAACGTACGTTCTGCATCGAAGTAAGTCATAGAGAATGCAAGTGATTTCTTGCCTTCTTCCATTTTTTCACCTTCGTATAAGTCGAATAGTGTTACGTCTTTCAGAAGTTCTCCGCCAGCTTCAGCAATGACTTGCTTCATTTCACCAGCTTTTGTTTCTTTTGTTACTACAACAGCCATGTCACGTGTCATAGATGGGAAACGTGGAATTGCTGAGTAGTAAGTTTCTTCTGCGTCTGCACCGAATACTTTTACAAGAGATAGTTCGAATACGAATGTATTTTTCACATCTAATTGTTTTTCTGCTTCTGGGTGCAATTGACCGATGAAACCAATTACTTCGCCATCTAATACGATATCAGCTGTACGGCCTGGATGCATACCTTCACGTTTTGCTGGTGCATATGTGATTTGGTTTGAAACGCCAAGTACGTCGAATAGTCCTTCTAGTACACCTTTCATAACGAAGAAGTCTACTACTTTCTTCTCACCTTGCCATGCATGGTGAAGAGCAAGACCTGTCATAACACCTGCAAGGTGTTGTTCTTCTTTCGGAAGTTCTCCTGCTTCTGTTGGTAAGAAGATAGAACCTACTTCGTACAAAGCAACGCTGTCGTTTTTACGAGCAACATTGTATGAAACTGCTTCTAGCAATTGTGGCACTAAGCTTAAACGAAGTTGGCTGCGCTCTTCGCTCATTGGAAGCGCAAGGTTTACAGGTGCTTTTTCGTTTGGCTCAACCATGTATTGTTTCGCTTTGTCAGCGCTTGTTAATGAATACGTGATTGCTTCATATAAACCAGCACCCTCTAAGAAGCGGCGTACTGTACGACGTTTCGTTTGTGCTGATGTTAATTTACCACGAGTCATCGTTCCAGAAGGTAATGTAACTGGAATGTGGTCATAACCGTATAAACGGCCCACTTCTTCTACTAAGTCTTCTGAAATTGCAATATCAGGACGACGTGCTGGTACATTTACATGGAATGTTCCTTCTACTTCTGTGAATGGGAATTTCAAGTTTGTAAACATTGTACCCATTTCACTCGCAGAAATATTTGTACCTAATACACGGTTTACTTTTTCAGCAGTAACAGATACTGTACGCTCTTGTACTTGTAAGTTGTCAGCTTCTACTACACCTTCAAGCGCTTCACCGCCAGCATATTTCGCCATTAAAGCAGCTGCGTGTTGAATTGCTTCAAATGTACGTGTTGGGTCGATTCCTTTTTCGAAACGTGCACTTGATTCACTACGAAGACCTAAGTCTTTTGATGTACGACGCACTGTTTGACCTGCAAAGTATGCAGACTCAATTAGAACGTTTACCGTCTCATTTGTAACTTCAGAATCCGCTCCGCCCATTACACCAGCAACAGCTAAAGCTTTTGTTCCGTTTGTAATTACAAGGTGGTGGCTTTGTAATGTACGCTCTTGATCATCTAACGTTTCAATTTTTTCGCCTTCTTTTGCAAGACGAACAACGATTTCTTTTGAACCTAATTTATCGTAATCGAATGCATGTAACGGTTGACCGTATTCCATTAAAATGTAGTTTGTAATATCAACTACGTTGCTAATTGGACGAATGCCAGCTGCCATAAGACGAGTTTGCATCCACATTGGTGATGGACCAATCTTTACGTTTTTAACCATTTTTGCAATGTATAATGGGTTTTCTTCTTTCGCTTCTACACTTACAGAAATATAATCAGAAGTTTTTTCTGCTGTTTCTTGTAATTCGATAGCTGGAAGTTTTACTTCGCGGCCGTAAATAGCAGCCACTTCATATGCAACACCTAACATGTTTAAGCAATCTGCACGGTTTGGTGTTAAACCAAGCTCAAGTACTTCATCGTGTAAGTTTAAAATTTCAAGTGCATCTGCACCAACTTCAGCGTCACTTGGGAAGATGAAGATACCATCTGCATATTCTTTTGAAACTAACTTTCCATCAATGCCAAGCTCTTGAAGAGCACAAACCATACCGTGAGAAGCTTCACCACGTAGTTTTGCTTTTTTAATTTTGAAGTTACCAGGAAGTACAGCACCAACTTTTGCAACTGGTACTTTTAAACCTTTTGCAATATTAGCAGCTCCACAAATAATTTGAACTGGCTCTTCTTCACCGATATCGATTAAGCATTTGCTTAATTTATCAGCTTCTGGGTGTTTTTCACATTCTAATACGTGACCAACTACAACACCTTTTACACCTTTATTTAATACTTCAACGCCTTCTACTTCAATACCACTTTTCGTGATTTTGTCTGCTAGTTCTTGTGCTGTTACATCTTTAATATCTACATACTCTTGTAACCAACGATATGATACGAACATATTTATCCTCTCCTTCCCTTACGCTCGTTTGAATTGTTGTAAGAAACGTACATCATTTGTATAGAAATGACGAATGTCATCTACGCCGTATTTCAACATTGCGATACGCTCTGCGCCCATACCGAATGCGAAACCTTGATATTCTTTTGAATCATAACCAGCCATTTCAAGTACGTTCGGGTGAACCATACCTGCGCCTAAAATTTCAATCCAGCCAGTTCCTTTACAAGTGCCGCAACCTTTGCCATGACACATCATACAAGAAATATCCATCTCTACAGATGGCTCTGTGAATGGGAAGAAACTTGGACGAAGACGGATTTCACGATCTTCACCGAACATCTTTTTCACGAATACTTGCAGTGTACCTTTTAAGTCACTCATACGAATGTTTTTATCAATTACAAGACCTTCAATTTGCATGAACTGATGTGAATGCGTCGCATCATCATCATCGCGGCGATACACTTTACCAGGACAAATAATTTTGATTGGGCCTTTTTCTTTATTATTTTCCATCGTACGTGCTTGCACAGAAGATGTATGTGTACGTAGTAACGTTTCTTCTGTAATGTAGAATGTATCTTGCATGTCACGTGCTGGGTGATCTTTCGGTAAGTTTAGTGCTTCGAAGTTGTAGTAGTCTTTTTCTACTTCTGTTCCTTCAGCTACTTCATAACCCATACCGATGAATACATCTTCAATTTGTTCAACAACAGCTGTTAACGGATGGTGACAACCTGTTTCAACAGGACGACCTGGTAATGTAACATCAATTGTTTCCGTAGCTAATTTCGCTTCAATTACTGCTTTTTCTAAGTTACCAATTTTGTCTTCTAGACGCGTTTGAATCGCTTCACGTACTTCATTTACTAATGCTCCCATACGTGGACGCTCTTCTGCTGATAATTTTCCCATGCCGCGTAATACTTCTGTAATTGGACCTTTTTTTCCTAAATACGCTACGCGTACGTCGTTTAAGCCCTTTAGCTCTTTCGCTTCTTCAATAAGCTCTAACGCTTTTTGCTTTAGCTCTTTTAAACGTGCTTCCATTTTGGAACCCTCCTAATTTTAAAAATAAAAAAACCTCGCTCCCAAAAAGGGACGAGGTAAATTCGCGGTACCACCCTAAATTGACAGAACAAGTCTGCCCACTCATTAGTTATAACGATCAATTCTGACCGGAACGCCTTTACATATACATGGTCCTGGCGTCAACTCCAGAGGTGAATTCACTTCCGTCTACCATAAGAATGCTTTCAGTCTACGGCACTCTCTCCCTATATGGCGATTTTGTAAGCTACTCTTCTCTATCAACGTTTTTCGTTATTTAACTTTTAATATAATGTACTTCAACTTATTATAAGAAGTTTTTTATTTGTTCGCAACCGGGCTTTGCAAATAATACGTTAAAATCCCTGCTGCAACCGCAACATTTAATGATTCTGCCCCGCCGTAAATCGGAATATACAAGTTTTGATCCGTTTTTGCAAGAATTTCTTGGCTTACGCCGCTTCCTTCATTTCCTACAATTAATGCAAAACTTCCGGCCGGAGTTACTTCACCATACGGAACTCCATTTTCAAGAGCTGTTCCATATACAGGAACGTTATTTTCTTTTAACTTATCTACCCATTCTTCTAAGTTCCCTTTTACAACTGGTAAGTGGAAAATAGAACCTTGTGTAGAACGAAGCACTTTACTATTATATGCATCAACGCATCCTTCTCCAAGCACAACGGCATGAATACCAGCTGCATCAGCTGTACGAATAATTGTTCCTAAATTACCTGGGTCTTGCAGGCCATCTAATAAAAGGAATTTCCCATCAGTAAGAGCTACTTCTTTCTCATGCTTCTCACAAACAGCAAATACACCTTGCGTCGTTTCTGTTTCACGAAGTATTTTTACAATCGCCTCAGGCACGATATACATTTCCACATCATTAACTGTCCAATCTTTCGGAAGGTCTGTCTGATCTGAAACGATAAGTTCTGTTACAATTCCTGCCTTCAGAGCTTCCTCGACTAAGTGAAATCCTTCTACAAAAAATAAACCTTTTTTATCGCGTTCTTTTTTCGTTTGCAGCTTTTTCCACTGCTTTACACGCGGATTTTGTACTGAATCAATGTTTTTCATAATATGTATTTCCCTCTCTTCTTGTCTTATCATTATAGCCTATTTTTCATACATATTTACATAAAAAAGAACAAAAACTAACGTCAGTTTCAATTCTGAAGAAGAGGTGAAAGCAATGAGTTTTAATTTACGCGGTGCCGTATTAGCGAATGTATCTGGTAATTCACAAGATCAATTACAAGAAACAATTGTCGATGCAATTCAAAGCGGTGAAGAAAAAATGCTTCCAGGTCTTGGTGTTTTATTTGAAGTCATTTGGAAAAACGCTGATGAAAATGAAAAGCACGAAATGTTAGAAACACTAGAGCAAGGATTAAAAAAATAAGCAATTTGAAAATCACCTTTGCATAAGCTAAGGTGATTTTTTTACGAAAAAATTTTTCTTCTCCTAAACATTTCTACTTTACTAACGAACTATGATGGAGTACAATGTTCAAAATACATTTAAACCGATCGATTTTTCTTCATATACATCATTAGATAAAAGGAGTGAATGTTTTATGCACCGTATTACGCTTGAACAAGTTTTTAAACATCACATTACACAAAAATACGTAAACCGTTCTGGAATGGTCCACGCGATTGCTGTCGCTTACCATGCGTTTCACTTAGCTAAAAAGCATCACGCCTCAGTCGATGCTGCGACAAAAGCCGGTTTCCTTCATGATATCGGACATCATACGTGGTACACAGGCGGCGAATGGGACTATGACTTATATAAAAAGAATGATATCCATGCAATTAAAGGCGCAGAAAGAGCTCATAAATTACTTATTAGATTGGGAGAGCATCCAAAACTAGCAAAAGAAATTTCTATCGCAATTCTTCTTCATACAGATTCTTTCTTAGTGGAACAAGAAATTGAAAGAACATCTCTTCAAAACATTATTAAATGGGCAGACGAAGCAGATGAAGAACCAGGCGGAGCTCATCATTATAGAACGATTTCTTATGAAAAAGCACTTAAAGCTATTCAGCAATTAGATCGATTGGTAGAGCGTGAATTGCAAATAGAGCAAGCAAAATTGAATAACAAGGCAGAACATAGTTATCAATGAGAAAGAGGCATCACTACAGGGTGATACCTCTTTTATTATTTTATGGAAAATAAACCTTTATCCCGCATTAACGGGCAGTAAGACCCCCACCTCGAAATTCAGCAAAGACGAGGAAGTTAGATGGGGAATCAACTGCCCGTAAAAGCCCGATTGGTGAGGGCTGATAATCAGTGGGGGATGAACCTCCCCAATGATTAAAGTTTCACTTTATATGTAATATTTAAATGTTACATTCAAAAACAATTTACTTTATAATTAAATATACAAATATAAAAGAGGTGATTTTACAAATGCAACCCGCTACACAGCTTTCTAATGAACAAAAACACTCGATGTCATGGGGACAATTTATTAGCTCTGTTTTATTCGCCTTTTTTGGAACTGGACTTATTACTGTGTTCCTCGCAATGCCATTAACAATTTATACAGCAGGTCTTACAGATAAAAAACAAGTTGCCCTGTATGAATCTATTGCAAATACTGCAAGTACCGTATTACAACTAGCTGTATTGTTATTCTTCATTTTTAAATTCGAACCCGCAAAAAAATTACTACTAAAGTCTTTTAACTTTAAAACACTGAAAGAATGGCGCACATACGTATACTTACTTCTTTTCTTCGTTATCAACATCATACTCAATTACATCTTGTTAAATTATGTGTTCCAAGACGCAACAAAGCAGCAATCTTCCGCACTAAGCTTAGACGTCTTTAAGCAATATCAAATATTATTACTTCTCAGCTTTGCAATACTCACACCCATTTTTGAAGAACTTATTTTCCGTGGTTTTATACTTCGCTTCTTCTCAGAACGCTTTCCATTTTGGATTGCAGCCATCGTAACAAGTTTCTTCTTCGGTATCGCTCATACATACTCACTTGGGGTAATGGTAATTACTTTCTTTATGGGATTATTAATGGCCATTTTATGTAAAAAAACAAAGTCCATTATTCCAGCTATGTTATTTCATATTATGAATAACATGTTGGCATTCTTGAGTTAAAAAGAGGTATCATCGCGATACCTCTCTTTACTCTTTTATCATAACTTCAAACTCTTCTGCGGTTAGCGTTTTTGATAATCCGTATCGTTATTACCCATTTCCTTCAATTCATATATACTCATTAATAATATCCAAAATAAACCTCATGTAGTAAAATATAACTTAATTCACATAAAGGAGTTTACATATGTTCAGTATTATTTGGATGCTTTTCACGCCACTTCTCTTACTATGCGGGATTGCTGGTGGTATTTTTTTAATAGTAACAGGGATTAAATATCGGAAATTACTCGTTGGTTTAATGGGGCTACTTACCCTATCCTTTGTCACACTACCTTTTGTTCTTTTAAGTGTAGGGATTCATATCGATACAATTTTCCCGATTCCAACTGCTCTATACTGGACGCTATTTTCTTTAACTGGATTATTAGCAGGGGTAAGTGGAGTACAAGCAAAAATTAAAAGTATACGTAATATGGGATTCATTATTTTTACCACTGGAATATTAGGGGTTATTTTCTGGGTACTCATGTCTGTAGGTGATTCATTCTATATATAACATTTTTTGAAACCCACAAATCGGAGGTAATACAGAAGTGTTTGGAATATTAACTTGGATGATTTTAGCTCTTACTTTAATGTTATGCGAATTCATCGTCGGCATTTTTTTAATTATTGCTGGCATGAAACATCGTAAATTACTTACCATTATAGCTGGTTTCACTAGCATATTACTCATCGTTGTTCCTATTGTTTGTATAGGTTCTGGAATAGATTTAGAGGGGATGGTTCCAATTTCGGGAACTTTATATTGGTGCTTCTTCTCTTTAGCTGGACTATTAGCTATTATAAGCGGCAGGCAAATATCGAGTATTTGTTCTATGGGGACAATTTTGTTTATAACAGGGCTGTGCTCCGTAACTGGTTATCATTTTTTATATCTCACTCTTTAAAAAGGCAAAAAAGCAGGGAAATTAATTCCCTGCTTTTCTATTTGGTTTATTGCCTGATGGTAAGAAGAACGATAACACCCAAGCAATCCCTGCAAGTATCGTTGCAATTAAGAAGGCATCGTTAATACCGTTAATTGCAGATAGCTTTGAAATTTGTCCATATAATAGTTGTGTGCTCATCGCGTCTCCTGCTTGAGCTGATCCAGCTAAGGCCGCTAAGCTTTGACCCATGCCGTGTACTTTATCAACTAAAATTGGGTTTGATGTTGTTAACATGTTGCCGTAATCTGCTACGTGAGCAGTCGTTTGTTGCGTCATAAGTGTAATTAAAATCGCTGTTCCGATTGAACCCGCTACTTGTCTTGACGTATTTTGCGTTGCTGTACCGTGAGAAATTAATTTCATCGGCAGCGCGTTCATACCAGCTGTCATAATTGGCATCATAATGAATGACATACCAATTGAACGTATAATATAATCCGTCATAATAACGCTATACGGTGTATCCATCGATAATTTTGTAAATTCATATGTCGCATACGTCGTAATTGCCAATCCAATTATCGCTAATGGACGAATGCCATATTTATCGAATAATTTACCCGCCACTGGTCCCATGATCCCCATAATTAATGATCCTGGAAGAAGTAGTAAACCAGATTCAATTGGCGTAAAGCCACGAATGTTTTGCAGATATACTGGAAGCAATAACATACCTCCGAATAATGCCATCGTAACGATTGCGTTAATTACTAAAGTAAAAGTAAATACTGGATATTTAAATACTTGTAAATCAAGCATTTTATTGTCCGTTGTTAACTCTCTCCAAATAAATAACGCTAAACCAATTACACCGATAACAAGTGAAATAATGACTTCTGCACTAGTCCAACTATTATTTCCAGCTTCACTAAATCCGTACAATAAGCTTCCTAGTCCAATACTTGAACTAACCACACCGAATATATCTAATTTCGTTTTAGACACTGGCTGAGCTAGTGTAAAGAATTTTAAAGATAGAAACGTAATAATTAAACCAATAATAAACATCGCATAGAACATTAAGTTCCAGCTATAGTTTTCAATCACCCAACCTGTTACAGTTGGTCCGATAGCTGGCGCTAAAATCATCGCTACACCTAGTAATCCCATCGCCGCTCCGCGTTTATGAGGCGGGAATAACGTCATAAAGATATTCATACCAACCGGCATTAAAATACCCGCACCAACTGCTTGAATTACGCGACCTGTCATCATCATTGTAAAGTTTCCTGAAGTAGCACAAATGATAGATCCTACCGTGAAGAATAACATTGCTGCTACGAATAATTTACGATACGTAAATCGTGAAACTAAAAAGGCACTAATCGGTACTAAAATACCATTTACAAGCATGAAGCCTGTAATTAACCATTGTGCTGTTGAAGTTGATACATTAAATTCATTCATTAACGGAGGTAATGCAACGTTAATGATTGTTTGGTTTAAAATAGAAACGAACATGCCGAGAATTAATACAGCTACAACTGCTTTTACGTTCACATTCTCTACAGGCATAGACATTTGTTTTTTCGGCACTTCTTTTTCTTGTTTTACTTCTTCTTGCTTTCCTGTTTCTAACTCAACTACATTAGAAATTTCCGATTCTTGCTTTCGTTCAATTTCTTTCTCTTCTGTTTCAACTTTACTTACTTCTATTTTACTTACGGCTGGGACTTGTTCTTCTCCCATTTTCGTTTTTTTCTTTCGTAAAAGACGATTTACAAGGAAGAAGACGATTATACAAAATAGTGCATATCCTGCAATTACAATTGAGGACATCTCATCTCCCCCTTACTTATGAATACGAACTGTCACATTCATGCCAGGAACAATATTTACTGATTTGCTATGATCTAAAGAAATTTTAACTGGTACTACTTGTGTTACTTTCGTATAGTTCGCTGTTGCGTTGCTTGATGGCAACATAGAGAATGTATTCGCTGTTGTTAAGCCAACTTGTTCTACTTTTCCTGTTAACGTTGTATCTGGGTATGCATCTACATACACATCTACATCTTGACCTTTTTGAACATCATCAACATCTGTTTCTTCAATGTTTGCTGTTACCCATAAATTGTTCATATCAAATGCATAAGCAATCGGGCTACCTGCTCCAACGAAAGCATTTGTTGTTGCGTTTGATTGTACAACTGTTGCATTTTGTGGAATTGTTACATCTACTGTTTGTTCTCCATTAGCTGCCGCTACAGTAACAGTACCTAATTTATCGTTCTCATTATAATTTTTTCCTACTTCAGCTTTCCAGTCAGTTAGTTTACCTGCTACTGGTGAAGCAACCGGAATTACCTTTCCATCAATCTTTGCATTGTCTGTTTTTAAGTAATTTTCCGTTTGATTGTAATAGTAATAACCGCCAATACCGCCGCCAACTAGTACAATTAATGTGATAATGTTGATAATTACCATTCTTCGAAACTGATTCATTGCATTCCTCTCCTTATATCGCATATAATTTTTTTCTAAACTATTTATGCCCTTATTGTTTAGATTGTTTAATTGTTAATTATATTAACCTTTTAACAAAAAAATCACACCATCTGCAGCGTAAATCGAAATTTATCTACCTGCGAGCGGTGCTGATTTCTGAAGGACTATCGTTTATAATTATAAATAATTATTTTGAATCTACAACCGACAATTTACGTATGAAATGTCGTTTAAACAACAATATAATACCAATATGTTGTTTAAGTACAGAAAATTAAACGAGGGGAAATAAAAATGTCTATTAAAAATACAAATGATCCACGTGTAAAACGGACGAGACAACTCATACAGGATGCTTTTGTCGCTTTAGTAGGCGAAAAAGGTTTTGAAAATGTTACTGTTCAACATATTGCAGAACGCGCTCCTGTAAACCGCGCTACATTTTATAGCCATTACCACGATAAATATGACTTACTAGACAAAAGCATTGAAGAAATGTTAGAAAAGCTAACTGAAGTAATTAAACCGAGAAATAGAAATAAAGAAGATTTCCAACTAACATTTGATTCGCCACATCCAAGTTTTTTGGCCTTGTTCGAACATATTGCAGAAAACACTAACTTCTATAACGTCATGCTTGGTGATAAAGCTGCCGGAAACTATACGTATAAGATGATGAAAGCAATTCAAACGCATTTAACATTAAGCCTCTCTATTTCACAACCTAACGATGAAAAACTAATGGTTCCACGCGATATTCTCATTAGTTATGTTACTGGTGCCCATCTAGGGATGATTATGTCATGGCTTAAAAGAGGAATGATATATACCCCGCATTTTATGGCGATGCAATTAACTCGTTTAATTATTTTAGGCGC
Source organism: Bacillus sp. PSXD-155 (assembly GCF_049310765.1). Taxonomy (NCBI): domain Bacteria; kingdom Bacillati; phylum Bacillota; class Bacilli; order Caryophanales; family Bacillaceae; genus Bacillus; species Bacillus sp. PSXD-155. The sequence continues at coordinate 206,978 of NZ_JBMOWC010000001.1, forward strand.
TCATACTGCAGCGGGATTAGAACGGCCTTTTTAAAACATAAAAAAGCGAAGGAGAATCTCCTTCGCTTTTTCTATTAATTAAATGTAATGTTATGTACAGCCTCTTTATCAAGACGTTTAATAACTTCTACAATTAACTTCACTGCATTTTCATAATCATCACGATGTAACATTGCCGCATGAGAATGGATATAGCGCGTTGCAATTGTAATTGCCATAGAAGGAATACCATTTACAGCAATGTGAATCGCACCCGCATCCGTTCCTCCGCCCGCTACTGAATCATATTGATAAGGGATTTGTAATTCATCAGCAACATCAACTACGAAATCACGTAAACCTGTATGTCCAATAACAGAAGCATCATATAAAATGATTTGTGGTCCATCGCCCATTTTACTTTGTGCTTCTTTTGACGTTACACCCGGTGTATCTCCAGCGATACCAACATCTACTGCGAACGCGATATCTGGTTTAATATAATTCGCAGATGTTTTTGCACCACGAAGACCAACTTCTTCTTGTACAGTTCCAACGCCGTATACAACGTTTGGATGCTTTTCATCTTTTAGTTGTTTTAATACGTCAATTGCAATTGCACAACCGATTCGGTTATCCCACGCTTTTGCAAGTAACATTTTTTCATTCTTCATCACTTGGAATTCAAAGTACGGTACAACTTGATCTCCTGGTCGTACGCCCCACTCCATCGCTTCTTCTTGGCTAGAAGCACCGATATCGATGAACATGTCTTTAATTTCAACTGGCTTTTTACGAGCTTCTGGAGGTAAAATGTGCGGTGGTTTTGAACCAATTACACCTGTTACATCTCCTTTACGCGTTACAATCGTCACGCGCTGTGCAAGCATAACTTGTGACCACCAGCCACCAACCGTTTGGAAGCGAAGGAAACCTTTGTCATCGATTTGTGTAATCATAAATCCAACTTCATCTAAATGACCTGCAACCATAATTTTCGGACCGTTTTCTTCCCCTACTTTTTTCGCAACTAAACTCCCTAAATTATCAGTAGAAAGTTCGTCCGCAAACGGCTCGATATATTTCTTCATTACTTCACGTGGTTCACGTTCGTTACCAGCAATACCACGTGCATCCGTTAATTCTTTTAGCATTGTCAATGTCGCGTCTAATTTTGTCATTGCCAACACCCTCCTTTTTCTTCAGTCAATTCATTATACAATAATTAAATTGAAATATTCAAAAATTAAATTAGTATCCTTGTGTTTGACGCTGATGATTTACCTCATTTTTATCTAAATATGCTTTTTCAATCTCTTCTTGCTCAAATTCAAGTGCTTGTCCAAGTCGAAGATAGCTCGTAAATAATTCAATATAGTTTGTAATAGATGGTTGATCTGTAAAACGAATTACTTTCGCATATGTGTCTAAGAAAATTTCCACTTGTGTTTTATTCGTTTGTGCACATTTATAGAATAAGAAGTTTTTATCAATACCTAAATCAATTCCGATTGATAAAATAAAATGCAAACCATCTACGTATTCTTCTAATATTACTTCACGTTCCGAAGCTGGTTTGTTGCTCCAATATTTAAAACAACGTGTTTCATTTGCAAGTTCACCAATTTCTACAAGAAGAGCTAACATTTTTTCTTTTAACAATTTTTTCGGTTGTAAGTCATGTTCTTTTGCAATACGGTCATCTAATTCTTTTTGTAATTTAAATAGTTGTAGTAAGTCCATTCTATTGTCCTCCTCCAACATCGCATTTTACGCAACAATGTTGTTTCATCTCAAAGTTCATTATTATGTTTCAGTTCTTATGAATAAGTCAGCTATCTACCTCTTTATAAAATAGCTTGTCCTTAATTTGCAAATACGTTTCAGTCATCACTCTTAAATTGTTCATCTGATGAAAGTTCCATATCATCTTTCCATTATAGCAGTGTCGTTTCGGCTAGGAAAGATACTCTTCTTTCCAAACGTGCATAATTAAAAAAAGCCAGGAGGATTCTCCTGACTTCATATGTATATTCTTCTATATCACTATAGTTTTTATGTTGATTTTGTCATATCGATAACAACACATCCGTTAATCTTTAGAACTTCAAACTTCTCTCTGAACACAAACAAAAAAACCTTAGAAGAAAATTCTTCTAAGGTTTCAACTAATTAATTAGTTAATGTTGTTTTTTGCAACTGTTGCTAATTCAGCGAAAGCTTTTTCGTCATGAACAGCTAAGTCAGCAAGCATCTTGCGGTTAACTTCGATGCCAGCATTTTTAAGACCGTGCATTAAGCGGCTGTAAGAAAGACCATTCATACGAGCTGCTGCGTTGATACGTGTAATCCATAATTTACGGAAGTCACGTTTCTTTTGACGGCGGTCACGGAATGCATACATTAGAGATTTCATAACCTGTTGGTTAGCAACCTTGAATAATGTATTTTTTGAACCGTAGTAACCTTTTGCTAATTTAATTACTTTTTTACGACGTTGACGAGTAACTGTACCACCTTTTACTCTTGGCATAATATTACCTCCTAATTGTTCTATATATCAGCCGAACTTATTTTAAGTTGTCAAGCATTTGACGAATGCGTTTGAAGTCACCAGCGCTTACTACACCAGCTTTACGTAGTTTACGTTTAGCTTTTGTAGATTTGTTAGCGAATAAATGGCTTGTGTAAGCGTGAGAACGTTTCAGTTTACCTGATCCAGTCTTTTTGAAACGCTTTGCAGCGCCGCGATGAGTTTTTTGTTTAGGCATAGGTATTTCCTCCTCTATCTATTACTTATCGTTTTTCGGTGCTAAAACTAAGAACATACTGCGTCCTTCCATTTTAGGCTTAGATTCAACTGTACTAACTTCAGCACAAGCTTCTGAGAAGCGATCTAAAACACGTTGACCGATTTCTTTATGAGTAATGGCACGTCCTTTAAAGCGAATTGACGCTTTAACCTTGTCGCCTTTCTCTAAAAACTTGATAGCATTACGAAGTTTTGTGTTAAAGTCGTGTTCATCAATTGTTGGACTTAAACGAACTTCTTTCATGCTAATTACTTTTTGATTTTTGCGCTGCTCTTTTTCTTTCTTCTGTTGCTCAAAGCGGAATTTACCGTAGTCCATAATGCGGCATACTGGCGGTTTCGCATTTGGAGCAACTAATACTAAATCAAGATTAAGATTTGCAGCTAAGTCTAAAGCGTCATTACGAGACTTGATTCCAAGTTGATCGCCATTTGCGCCAACTAAACGTACTTCACGTGCACGAATTTGCTCGTTAATCATCATATCCTTGCTAATAGTAAGCCACCTCCAAGGTTTTCTCAGAACATATTTTGTAGTCATAGAACCCGACAAAAAAAGTGCGGGCATACGACACCCACACTTGTAAAATCTTAAGTAAGAAATACATTTACCTGCTAACTGCGAATGCGTCCATCAGGTGAGAAGCGGGTGCTTCTACTTGTTCCACAAAACAATATTCTATTATCCTTGATGAGTTTATCATAGGACATGACGTCTGTCAAGAAGACGCGATGTGTTTTACTAACAACAAGAAATATTGTAACAAACAACTAACATACTTGCAATACTTTTTTATGATAAGTGTTACATGGTTATTTTTTCTAGTTTTTCTCTTTTATATTACAAAGAAAAGCCGCGGTATACCGCGGCTTTTTCTTATCGTTTTCCTTCTACTTTAATCATATCAACAAAAGCATCTAATGCGATTGTTTCTGATTTTTGTTCACCATATTTACGTACGTTTACGCCGTTTTCAGTTACTTCATTATCACCTACTACAAGCATGTACGGAATTTTTTGCATTTGTGCTTCACGGATTTTGTAACCGATCTTCTCTTCACGAGTGTCTAATTCAACACGGATACCAGCACGACGCAATTCGTCTTGTACTTTCTTCGCATAGTCTAAATGTACTTGCGGAGAAACTGGAATTACTTGTACTTGAACTGGAGCTAACCAAGTTGGGAATGCACCTTTGTATTCTTCAATTAAGAAGGCTACGAAGCGTTCCATAGTTGATACAACACCACGGTGAATTACAACTGGACGATGTTGCTTACCGTCTTCGCCAACATAAGTTAATTCAAAGCGTTCTGGAAGTAAGAAGTCTAATTGTACAGTTGAAAGTGTTTCGTCTTTTCCAAGAGCAGTACGAACTTGAACATCAAGTTTTGGACCGTAGAATGCTGCTTCACCTTCAGCTTCATAGTAATCAAGACCCATTTCATCCATAGCTTCTTTTAACATACCTTGTGCTTTTTCCCACATCTCATCATCCGCATAATACTTTTTAGTATCTGCTGGATCACGATAAGATAGACGGAATGAGTAGTTCTCTAAACCGAAATCTTTGTACACTTCTAGAGTTAAGTTTACAACACGTTTTAACTCTTCTTTAATTTGATCTGGACGAACGAAAATGTGCGCATCGTTTAAAGTCATTCCGCGTACACGTTGTAACCCAGATAACGCACCTGACATTTCATAACGGTGCATTGTTCCAAGTTCCGCAATACGGATTGGTAATTCACGGTAGCTGTGAATATCATTTTTATAAACCATCATATGGTGAGGACAGTTCATTGGACGAAGAACTAATTCTTCATTATCCATTTCCATTGATGGGAACATGCCATCACGGTAGTGATTCCAGTGACCAGAAGTTTCATATAACTCTCTACTTCCTAATACTGGAGTGTATACGTGATCATAGCCTAAGCTTGCTTCTTTATCAACGATGTAACGCTCGATAATACGACGAATTGTTGCACCCTTTGGTAACCAAAGTGGTAAACCTTGTCCTACTTTTTGGCTATTAGTAAATAGTTTTAATTCTTTACCTAATTTACGGTGATCGCGCTCTTTCGCTTCTTCAAGCATACGTAAGTGCTCATCTAATTCTGCTTTCTTAACGAATGCAGTACCGTAAATACGTTGTAACATTTTATTATTGCTATCGCCGCGCCAGTAAGCACCTGCAACGCTTAATAATTTAAACACTTTAATTTTCCCTGTAGATGGAAGGTGAACACCACGGCAAAGGTCGAAGAATTCGCCTTGCTCATAGATTGAAATAACTGCATCCTCTGGAAGATCGTTAATTAAATCTAATTTTAACTCATCACCAATTTCTTCAAAGCGACGAAGTGCTTCTGCACGTGGTACTTCATGACGAACGATTTCTAAGTTTTCGTTCACGATTTTTTGCATTTCTTTTTCAATTTTCTTGAAGTCTTCAACTGTAATTGCTTCTTCCATATCGATATCGTAATAGAAGCCATTTTCAATTACTGGACCAATGCCAAGCTCAAGCTTAACATCTTTATATAAACGTTTTAACGCTTGTGCTAAAAGGTGGGCTGTTGAATGGCGTAAAATATATAAGCCATCTTCAGAATCTAATGTAATAATAGAAACTGCACCATCTTCTTCGATTGGTGTAACAAGATCGATCATCTCATCGTTTAATTTTCCAGCTACAGCTTTTTTCTTTAAGCCTGGGCTAATAGAAGCTGCGATTTCTTCAGTTGTTACGCCTTTTGGAAACTCCTTCACAGCTCCATCAGGGAAAGTAATTTTAACTACATCTGCCATCACTGGTCACTCCTCTTTTTCTCAAAATAAAAAACACTCATCCCGTAAAAAGGGACGAGTGTTGAATTCGTGGTTCCACCCTTGTTCCAATTAACATAATTGTTAATTGCTCAAGTTCAACATAACGGTGTTGTCCGTTAGCAATTACTAGAAAAACCGTTCACTGCTAAAGTTTAGAGGTGGTAAGTAATAATCCCGTACTAGGAAGCTCACACCCTAAGGCTTCCCTCTCTGAAAATCGTAGAAAACTACTCATGTCCTCATCATGACATTTCGATATATTTCATTTATGTAGGTAATTATATGCTCAAAAACTTAGAAAATCAAGGGCGTTACCTTTATTTTTTAAATTTTTCACATTGCGCTCAAAATCATGTAATCCATGTAATTGGACCCGTTCTTGAAACACATTTCGCAAAGTAATAATCATATTATGGTCTTGTTCTTTCGTATATAAATAAATCTTTTTGGGCGAAATAGAAAGAAGCGGCGCAATTACTTTCGTATCAATATATACATCATTTTGCTTTAATAATTCCTCATCTATATATTGGACCAACTTCTCCTGTTTTAAACGTCTACCTTTATCATCATAAAAGATAAAGCTTTCATCAAAAATAAGATGCACACAGGACAAGCGTGATTTACGGCTACTTACTTGTTGCCGAAGCGTCTCAATGAACATTTGGTATTCTTGCTCCATCTTATATTCATCAATTGCCACTTCCGCAAGTTTAGCCACCATTTCCCTATATGTACGAAGACGAAAACGGATATATGATGAAAACGAGAATGAGAGCGGATCACAAAGCCAATTATTTAAAGAAGACTTAATATATGACTCAAATGCGTTACGCGTTAAATCCTGAGCTACCCCTTTTCTTCTTCCCTTTAAAATCTCATGTGCCATGTGCAATATTTGATGACACTCTTCTTGTTCTTCATAAAAAAACTTTTCTTTTAAGATCGTATAAATCCACTCATTTTGTTTCACATTCACAATAAAATACACCATTACCGGCAATAAGATCTTTTCAATATAATTTGATTCACGTACTGGTATGTGAATCACCACTTTTTGTTCCTGTAAATACACACTCGTTTCCTTATATAATACTTCCGCTCTTTTCAGCAATTGTCTATATACGTGCATAGCATCATTTTTTTCTTCGAAGCAAATTTCAATCACTTTTGTCCCCCCTTTTATCCCTGCTCTAAAGGACTGTATCTATACGTTACAAATCCTATAAGAGTCCGTCCCGTGGAAGTTCACTCTTAGTAGAATTACATTTCCTATCGTTAGAAAATCCACTCAATATGGCTTGCTAATTTTATATATATTAAGGGAGGGAGAAAAAAATGATACAAGCTACTATGAATTTTTTTATTGTATACTTTACTTATTACTAAAGGGAGGTATCTGAATGTTTGAATATAAATTCGTAAAAGTCGAATTTCATTGGGGGCTCACTCGCTCAAAACTAGCTGAAGACTACCAAGAAATTATTCAAGAACATGCTAGAGATGACTGGAGGTTCGTACAGATTGTTGCCCCTACGATTGGCAGTTCTGGACAACCTGAATATTTCGATCTCATATTTGAAAAGAAAATATCACTATAATACAAAAGAGCAAGCTTCTCAGCTTGCTCTTTTACTTATGACGACGGTTTTTCCCACCAATTGGAATTGGTTTCGCTAAATATTTAATTCGTTCCATAATACGTGCTGCCTTCATTTCTTCAGCCTCACCACGTTGTGTATACGTTAAATGATGTTCCAATTGTTTAAAATCAAAATTAGACGTAAAGAACGTCGGTAAGTTTTCTAGCATACGGAATTGCAAGATTGCACCAAGCACATCGTCACGCACAAAGCTCGACATCGCTTCTGCCCCGATATCATCTAACATTAAAACTTGTACGCGTTTAACAGCATCAATCTTTTCGCCAATCGAATTATCTTGAATCGAACTTTTAATTTCACGTAAAAATTCCGGGAAGTATACGAGCATCGAACTTATTTTCTTTCGAGCAAGCTCGTTCGCAATTGCTCCTAAAAGGTACGTTTTTCCTACACCAAATTTACCGTACAAATATAAACCTTGTGCTTTTTTACCTGGTTCATATGTACTTAAAAATTCATTCGCTGCGCCAATTGCATCGATACGTGCATTTAAATCAGAAGGGTCTAAGTTTTCCATAGTTGCCTGTAAAATATCCGTTGGCATATATACACTTTGAACGAGTTTTTCATATTTCTTTCTCTCGTCATATGCTACTTTTCTAACGCAGCGATCGTATTGAATATCAATCATTTTCCCTTGAATAACAAGCTTTGGCTCATACCCTTGCAGCATATTTTTACATGCACCTAAATCCGGGCAATCTACGCAACCTACACTTTGTCCAATATATTCATATAACTTCACAAGACTGCGCTCAATCATAGAAGTCGTTACTTCACCTTTATGTTCGTCTATAAATTCTTTCACACGCGGATGCGCCATTACTTCTGCCTTTAATACTTCATATCTATTTTTAAAGTTTTCATTTTCCATTAATTTTGTAAATGAATTTTGAATATGCTCCATTTTCTCACCTCAAAGAGCGTTCATTCTCTTCTATTAATCACGCTTATATTTTTTTAGCACTTCTTCTAATCGTTTTCGTTCATCTTCTAGCGTACTTGCATCTTTTTCTACACTTACATCTTTCTTCGCCGTTTCTTTCTCTTGTTCTTTCGGCTCTTCTTCCTTAAGCCAATCTGGCACCATTTCTTTTCGTACCGTCTTCTTCGCCGTACGGCCTTTTTTCTTCGTCTCAGCCCACTCTTGATATTGACGGTTCTCTTCTTTCGCTAACGCCATCGCGTCCGCTACTGTACCGACCTTTTTACGTGCCCAATGCCCAGCAATCTTCTCGACATACGTTTTCGCAAGTTTCATATCTGAGCGTAGCATAACGTAATAAATAAGTACATTCACAACTCCTGGTGTCAATTTTTGATTAATCATGACATCTTCAACGATTTGCAAGTCCGCTTTCGTTGCCTCTGCACCACCAGAAATCTCTTTCAATAGTTGTTTTGGCGAGATTTCCTCTAGCTGCTTTATTAACATCTCCTCTTGTGATGAAGGCTCTTTCTCTTTCATCGTACGTGCAGCATGAGGCTGTACTCTTTCACTTAGTACCGGTAATGCTTGACCATTTTCAAATTGATACCAATCGCGCGCTCCTTTTCTAAGCCTTTCCATATCAATTGTTTGCATCTCCGTCACCGCACCAAGAACGATATTTTGCATCGATAACACATCTACACCATACACATAAGCAAGTGTTATAACGCAGTCTCTTACTTGATCTGTAATCGCCTTTTTAGGAACAAGAGCGGACAATCCATCTACAAATAAAGAGAAATCAAAGAAATCATTCCAAACTTTCGGAGCGTCTCCCTTCTCGTTACTTGGCATAGTTGTCGTTTTTGGAATACGAAGGTCTTCTTGCGCATGCTCAAGCTGTCCTGGATTAAACGAACCAAACACATCATTGAAAGAGCGCGTAACATTTTCATAAGAAGCAAAATCAAATTCTTCTTCTAAGAAATATTGCTTTACTTGATTATATTTTGTCCGACTCAATCGATTGTATAAAAAGATACTTAAAACAATATCATCAAAAAACTGCTTCGGAGATAAAGGTGGTTGCAACTCATATATGAACATTCGAATATCTTTTTCTTTCTTAATATATACCTTCAAAAGCCCAATTGCCTCTAACTTTACTCGTTCCTCATATATTTCAGGAAGTTGCATTTGCATAGTCACCATAAGGGAATGATGTGTATTCTCTTTTCCAAATACACGATCTTGCTCTAGCTCCCCCCATAGTGTCATGTATAAGCTAAAAGCTCTACTACCTATTAACGGCTGATACAACATCGTTAATACTTTTCGGTCGTAATTATGCAGTAGCCCTTTCGCACTTACTTTATAACGATCAATCGGCAATAGCTCCATCCATGACTGTTTTTCCATTCTTGCTTTTCCTTTCTCTCATCCAATCTATCCTCTACTTCATTCCTTCTATCTTCATTATATAAATTCTTAGTGAAAAAGAGCTATTAGCTTTCGCTTCTAGCTCTCTTATCCTATTACTTACGGTATGTAAAGAGAATAAAATACAACTTCTACTCTCTTTCTTTTTGCAGTATATCTTTTAATTCTTCAATAAATACATTTAAATCTTTAAATTGACGATATACAGAAGCAAAACGTACATAAGCAACATCATCAATATCGCGAAGTTCTTCCATAACAATTTCACCAATCATATCACTTTTCACTTCTGATATACCTAAATTACGCAGTTCACGTTCCACGCTTTGTGTTACTTCTTCTAATTGTCTTAAAGATACTGGTCTTTTTTCACACGCTTTAATTAAACCGCGTAAAATCTTTTCTTTATTAAACTCTTCTCGTGTGCCTTCTTTTTTAACAACGATAAGAGGTGACTCTTCTACCCTTTCAAAGGTCGTAAAGCGACTTAAACAACTTTCACACTCTCTTCTTCTTCGAATAGAGCGCCCCTCGTCTACCGGACGCGAATCTAACACTCTTGTACCATTATGAGAACAGGATGGACAACGCAATTCATTCACTCCTTTACACTATACTCTTTATTTTTCTCTACTCAATTCACCTAAAATATATATACAATATTATATAACTCATTCTAACTCTCTTACCACTTTAAGTTTCAGCGCATCACTTTATCATCTCATACTTAAAAATAAGATGGTATATAGGGCACTACCTCATTTGCAAGAGTCCAATGTATTCAACTAACGAGTACGTTATATTTTTCCTTTTTTATAAACTAAAAAAGAGGTGCATTATACACCTCTTTACATTTTAAATCAATTATGTTCTTTTTTAAAGAGCTTTTGTTTCTCTCTGCTTAATTTCGAAGCTACCAGTGCCTCGAGGAAGCTCGATGCTCTCACGCGTTTTCGCGTTTAAACCTTCTGCAATATATTCTGCAGCAACATTTGGATCAATACGATCCCCACAAGTATAAACATCAATACTTGCGTAACCGTGCTCCGGAAAGCTATGAATTGTTAAATGTGATTCTGAGATAATTACTACTCCACTTACACCTTGTGGTGCAAATTTATGGAAAGCAACCTCACGCACTTCAGCACCAGCTCTTAGTGCTGCATCCACAAATAATTGTTCAATATACGGCATGTCATTAAGCTTGTCGAAATCGCAATCCCAAAGTTCAGCGATCACGTGACGACCCATCGTATCCATAGTATCCATTCTACAGTTCCCCCTTGTAAATTTATTCTAACTGTTCGAATTGAAAACTAATTTGCAATTTGGCTTGCTCCACTACCACGGGGGAAAGTTAGTCCAGAGAGGTCCTAACCCTTTAAGTAGTGACTACGTACCTCAGCTCTTAAGTTTACGAGTGTTAGTATACTTTGTTTATTTTCATTTTGCAACAACAGTTTTTTCGATTTTCTGTCATATTTTCCTCTTTACTTTTCCCTAAAAAAAATAAACGATTCACAAATGCAGTAATCACAACGTTTCGTGGTATGTCCACTTTTTAAAATATACTTATATAATTTTTTTCCTTTTCAGAAAAAAATAAAAAAAGAGGGCAAATATTGCCTTGCCCTCTCCTCCCTTATTCACTTAAATGTGTTGCACATTTTCTTGTTTCGCTAACTCTTCAACAACTAACGTTACAAGATCTACAACACGACGAGAGTAGCCCCACTCGTTATCATACCAAGCAAGTACTTTCACTTTACGATCACCCATTACCATTGTAGATAAACCATCGATAATAGCTGAATGTGTATTTGTATTAAAGTCGATAGATACTAAAGGCTCTTCGCTGAATTCTACAATACCTTTTAACGCACCGTTTGCAACAGTTTTGAATGCATCATTAATAGCTTCAACTGTCACATCGCGTTTTACATCTACTACTAAGTCAACAAGAGACACGTTTGGTGTTGGTACACGAAGTGCCATACCATGAAGTTTTCCGTTTAAGTGCGGAAGAACTTTTGCTAGCGCTTTCGCAGCACCTGTCGTTGTCGGAATGATTGATTGTCCGCAAGCACGTGCTCTTCTTAAATCTTTATGTGGGTTATCAATATTTTTTTGGTCATTTGTATAAGCGTGAACTGTCGTCATTAAACCGTTTTCAATTCCAAACTGCTCATCTAACACCTTCACAACAGGCGCTAAACAGTTTGTTGTACAAGATGCATTTGAAATAACAGTATGTTTTGTAATATCTAATTGGTCTTCGTTCACACCAACTACAATTGTTACATCTTCATTTTTACCAGGCGCTGTTAAAATAACTTTTTTCGCTCCAGCTTCAACGTGAAGAATTGCTTTTTCTTTTGAATTAAATTTACCAGTTGCTTCAATTACAACTTCAACACCTAAATCTGTCCAAGGCAATTCCTTTGGATCGCGGTTGTTTAAAAGGCGAATCATTTTTCCATCAACTAATAAGTGATCTTCAAATGCTTCTACTGTTCCGTCAAACTTGCCATGAACTGTATCATATTTAATTAAGTGTGCTAACGTTTCAGATGGATAGCTTGCATTGATTGCTACAATTTCGAATGCGCTTTCTTTTATTGCTTGACGAAATACCATTCTCCCAATACGTCCAAATCCATTAATTGCCACACGAGTCATAATATGTTATCCCCCTTGAATGCGTTATACTATTTATCTCCAATCCCAATAATAGTATAACACAAAAAGGAGATATGTCACTAAGCATTTTCATTAATTTCACAATTTTTTAGTCAATAATGTTCCACTTCTTTAAAATTACCTGCAATTGTGTTTTCGTTCCCATAATTGTGCCATCATTATTTATCACTTCATCTGCATTTTTCACTTTTTCTTCTAACGGCATTTGAGATTGAATACGAGCTGTTGCTTCTTCTTCTGAAAAGTTATTTCGTTTCATTAAACGCTCTAATTGCGTATGCGGCTTAACTGCTACAACTAAAACGCGGTCAACGAGACTTGTTAATTTGCTTTCAAATAAGAGAGGAATATCTAACACAACCGCTTGCATATCTTCTTTTATGTACATTTCCTTTTGCCTATTCATTTCCTCACGCACTGCAGGATGAACAATTTTATTTAACTGCAATCGTTTTTCTTCATTATAGAAAACGACACTTCCCAGTTTTGGACGATCTAGTTCTCCATCTTCTTGTAACACTTCCGTTCCAAATACTTCTACTATTTTGTTATATGCTGGTTTTCCTTGTTCTACAACTTCTCTTGCAATAACATCTGCATCAATAACTGGTATGCTCAGTTCACGAAACATTTGAGATACCGTACTTTTTCCGCTTGCAATGCCTCCCGTTAATCCAATTACTACTGTCATAATAATCCTCCTCATAATAAAAGGCGCGAAACCAATGTTCCACGCCCATACTTACATTTTCCAAATTCCAATTATAATGAGTAATACCCCAGGCAGGAATGTAAATTTTTGTAACCACTTCATATTCGATAAAACCGTTCCAAGTTTCATTCCAATAAATAAAAACAAAGAACTCATAATTGCAACTAATATCGCCATCATAGCGGGTGCATACCCTAATAAAGATGCACCAATTCCGGCACCAAATGAGTCTACAGAAAGAGCGATACCAAGAAGCAATGCCTCTCCTGCAGAAATGGTGCCTGATTTATCAAAATCTGCTACAGTCGGTTTCCGTAAAATTTGAATCACTAGCCCTAGCGAGGCAATCTCTAATTTCCAGACCTTCTCCTCTTGCTTTGGTTCTTCTTTTTTCTCACTTCGAAAAAATTGATACAATACCCAAATCCCTATTCCAATAAGAACAAGCCCACCGATACGCGTTGCGATAACAGGTGAAAATACTTTCGCGATCATATGTCCAATTCCCATTGAAACAAGCATAACAGCCGCTGAACACATTCCGATAATTATAATTGATCTTAGTGGAATTCTTACGCTTCTTAAACCATATGTTAGCCCTACACTACAGCTATCTAAGCTTAATGTAAAAGCTAATAAAATAAGAGATAAATAAAGGTACATCGGTAAGCTCCTCCCTTATACATAGCTCTGCTGTATGTATATGACAAATGCCTATCCGATGTTATCTCTTTTCTATATTCTTGGCTGACAAATTGGGCAGTAATGCGTTCCTCGCCCGCCAACAACTGTTTTTTCTAATATCGTACCGCAAGTTACACACGGTTCTCCTTTTTTTCCGTATACATTTAGGAGTTCTTGGAACGAACCAATTTGCCCTTGTGAGTTGATATACGTTCGAATTGTACTTCCACCACGCTTCACTGCTTCGCCTAGCGTTGTAACGGTAGCCTCATAAATTCGCTCAATTTCTTCTATTGTCAAAGACGAAGCTTCTCGTTCCGGATGAATTTGAGAACGGAATAAAACTTCATCTACATATATATTTCCAAGCCCTACTAAAAGACGCTGGTCCAATAGCACAACTTTTATTTTACGATTTGTCTTTTGCAATCTTTCTTGTAAATACTGTGGTGTCAATTCAGCATCAAACGGCTCCGGACCTAAGTCAGCAAGAGGCATTTGGTTCATCTCTTCACCTTTCTTAAAGAGATGCATCGTACCAAACTTTCTCACATCTTTATAATGTAATTCAGTTCCATCTGTAAATAAGAAACGGACGTGCGTATGTTTATCAATCGGCTCATCCTCTTGATGTAGTAAAAACTTACCTTCCATACGCAAATGTGAAACAATAACATAATTTGTTACATATAGAAGCAAAAACTTTCCTCTTCGCTTTATATTTTCAATCTTCTCGCCTTTTAGCATTTCTTTAAAGATTTCTGCATCATCCGGTCGTTTCACTATTTTTGGATAAGTAACAATAACATCTTCAATCGTTTTTCCTGTTACAAGATTTTCAAGTGTCCGTCTGACGTTTTCAACCTCTGGTAATTCAGGCATTTCATCACTTCCTTATTTTGCGTCGTACCAAGTTGGACCGTAAGAATAATCAACTTTCAGCGGAACTGCGAGTTCAATCGCATGCTCCATTACTTCAGGTACAAGCTGCTCTAATTTTTCAATTTCTTCTTTTGGTGCTTCAAATATTAATTCATCGTGTACTTGCAGAAGAAGACGCGCTTGTAATCCTTCTTCTTCTAAACGATCTGCCATAATAATCATCGCTTTTTTAATAATATCTGCTGCAGTACCTTGAATTGGTGTATTCATCGCTGTACGCTCAGCAAAGCTACGTAAATTGAAATTACGACTCGTAATTTCTGGAATATAACGACGACGATTTAATAATGTAGCCACATATCCTTTTTGTTTCGCATCTTTTACGATGTCCTCCATGTATTCTTGTACACCAGGGAAACTTTCTAAATACTTTTCAATAAATTCCGCTGCTGCTTTTCTTGTAATTCCTAAGTTTTGTGAAAGACCATAATCACTAATACCATACACAATTCCGAAGTTAACAGCTTTCGCTTGCCGTCTCATATTTGAAGTTACTTCATCTTTTTCAACGCCAAATACATCCATAGCTGTTTTCGTATGAATATCCATGTCATGCTGGAATGCTTCAACTAGCCCTTTATCATTTGCAATATGAGCTAATACACGAAGTTCGATTTGTGAATAATCAGCCGCATACATAATCCAACCTTCTTCTGATGGAACAAATGCCTGACGAATCTTTCTTCCTTCTTCTAATCGAATCGGGATATTTTGCAAGTTCGGATCCGTTGAACTTAATCGACCTGTTTGCGTTAACACTTGATTAAAGCGAGTATGAATTTTAGATGAATCTTCATGTACAACTTTCAGTAAACCTTCAATATAAGTTGAATTTAGCTTCCCTAATTGACGATAATGTAAAATGTTTGGAATAATTTCATGGCGATCCATAAGCTTGTCTAATACATCAGCTGACGTAGAATAACCTGTTTTCGTCTTTTTAATAACCGGTAAGTTTAAGTTCTCAAACAGAATTACACCAAGCTGCTTCGGTGAATTAATATTAAATTCTGTTCCCGCAAGCTTATAAATTTCCTGTTCCATTTCCTTTAATCTACCTGCGAGTTCTTCTCCCATATTACGAAGACGCTCCGTATCAACTTTTACACCTTTTACTTCCATATCAGCTAATACACGCGCAAGTGGCAATTCTAACTCTGTAAACAGTTCATATTGCTCATTCTTCTTTAACTCTTCAACGAATGTTTGCTTTACATCATATAATACATGCACTTTACGAGCCACATGCTCCGCTACTACTTCTAACTCTGGAACAGCACGCTTCGCACCTTTTCCGTAAACTTCTTCATCTGATTTCACAGCATGCGTTTCTTTCATTTTCGCTACAGTACGGAAATCTTTATCTGTATCAGCCGGGTCAAGTAAATAAGCAGCGATTAATAGATCAAAGTCAATCCCTTGCATATCTATCCCATTCCATTTCAGTGCAACGATTGCTCGCTTCGCATCAAATGTATGCTTTCTCATTTCTCCATTTGCAAGCCATGCTTTAAATGCATCCGATGCAAGAGCAATATCCTTCTGAATAAAGTAGCAACCATTTTCATTTTGAATACCAAAGCCTTGAATGTCCGCCTTATGATAATTATCTTCTTGCACTTCAACAATAAGTGCACTATTTTGCTGAAGCATTTCTTCTGTAACTTCTTCCACAATATCAAATGTAATATCATCTAATTCAGCTGGAGCTGTTTCTTCTGGCGTAACGCCTAATTTATTTAAAAGAGATGTAAATCCTAAACTCTCAAACATTGGAATCACATCACTTGCTTCATATCCTTTATACGCCATATCATCCACATGAACTGTAATCGGTGCATCTGTAATAATAGTCGCAAGATCTTTACTCATAAGAGCTTGTTCTTTATTTTCTTCTAGTTTTTCTTTTAATTTCTTCCCGCTTACTTGATCTAGATTTTCATACACTTCTTCAACCGTTCCAAACTGTGTTAACAATTTAATCGCCGTTTTTTCACCAACTCCTGGTACACCCGGAATATTATCTGATTGGTCTCCCATTAAACCTTTCATATCGATAATTTGCTTTGGTGATAAGCTATATTTTTCAAATAAAGCTTCTTTCGTATATTCATCTACTTCCGTAATCCCTTTTCGCGGAATACATACAAGCGTGTTATCAGAAACAAGTTGAAGTAAATCTTTATCTCCTGAAATAACTTTTACACTTGCTCCTTGTTCACTCGCTTCTTTTGCTAGCGTTCCCATAATATCATCCGCTTCATAATTTTCTAATTCATAACGCGGTACGTTGAATGCATCCAGCATCTCACGAATAAACGGGAACTGCTCTGATAATTCAGGTGGAGTCTTTTGACGTCCTCCTTTATACTCACTATACGTTTTATGACGGAAGGTTGTTTTGCCTGCATCAAACGCCACTAACATATGAGTTGGCTTTTCTTCCTCTAATATTCTCATTAACATCATTGTAAAACCGTAAATTGCGTTCGTATGTATACCTTTGTCGTTATTTAAAAGCGGTAGTGCAAAGAAAGCACGATACGCGATATTATTACCATCTACTAATACGACCTTTTTTTCCAAAATTGAAACCTCCCCATACAAATTTGAAATGATTTTTTTCACAGAAAAAAACCGTTCCTTTCCTCTCTCTATATTAACATGACTAATAGAGAGAAGAAAAATAACGGTTATTTTCTTTCATATATAAAACAGACTTATATTGGCATAAAGGGAAGTGACGAGAACAGCTTAACTATTCTCGTCCAAAATTACTCCTTGGATGAAGGGGTTTTCATGTATTATATTAACAGAGCTTTATTAATATTTAATTAAGCCATTGTTAATATATTGTAAACATCCTTCATCCTATTTTTCAGTTGCTGATTTTGGTAAAACAACTGTAAATGTTGTCCCTTCCCCAACTTCACTATCCACTGTAATTGTACCGTGATGCGCCTCTACTAAATGCTTTACAATTGATAATCCGAGGCCTGTACCACCAGTATTTCTACTTCTCGCTTTATCCACTCGGTAAAAGCGTTCAAAAATACGCGGAATTTCCTCTTTACTAATACCAATTCCAGTATCCGATACTTTTATATAAGCATTATACTTATCTTCCGCTAACTCTACTGAAACAACGCCTCCAGCCGGTGTATATACGATCGCGTTATTTATTAAATTAATAAAGATTTGTTTCAAACGACTTGGATCTCCAATAACAGAAGCACGTTTTAATACATTCACTTGTAAAGAGATTTCTTTTTCTCCTGCTTTATTATCAAGCACCATATGAATATCTTCAAGCAGCCCCTTCATGTCAACGGTTCCCATATTTAATTTAAATCCTTGTTGTTCGATCTTTGACAAATCTAATAAATCTTCAATTAATCCTTGCATGCGCTCACTTTCTTTTAAAATAATGTGCAAGAAATGTTCGCAGAATTTTTTATTATCCATCGCTCCGTCTAAGAGTGTTTCTGAAAAACCTTTAATAGAAGTAATCGGTGTCTTTAATTCATGAGAAACATTCGCTAAAAAGTCTTTTCTCATTTGTTCTAATTTCTTTAACTCTGTTATGTCATGGAATACGAGAACAATCCCTTTCCATTCATGGTTTGTCCCGATAATCGGCGCTCCATATACTTCGAAATGCTTCCGCTCAATTCCAAGTGGCAATAACATTTGTTTACGCACTTTCACTTCTGTCATAAAGATTTCTTCTACAAGCTCAATAATTTCTGTATGATGAAACGATTCATAATATAAGCGATCTAAATATTCTTCATCTGTTACGTGGAAAGTTTCCTTATAAGAGCGGTTTACAAGGTTTATATACCCGCGGCTATCAATTAAAATCATTCCGCTTCCCATATTTTCAATTAACGTATGCAGACGATCTTGCTGCATTTCTTGTTCAAGTGTCATCTCTTGTAAGTTACGAGCTAAAATATTAATCGCTTTACTCAGCATTCCTGTTTCATCCGAATGACTTTCGTATGCACGTGCTTTATAATTACCCTTTGCCAATTCAATTGCAACTTTTGTAACCGATTCAATCGGCCTAATATATTGCCCTGTAATTTTCATACCTAAAAATACAACTACGAGACAAGCAATAACAAATCCGATAATTAATAATCCCCACGTTTTTTGATGTACGTCTTTTAAAGGATCGATTGTACTTTTCACCAAAACGTATCCTTGTTTTCCTTCTACATCTTGAACGAACACCGCATGATAAAATTCATTCTTTCGATCTGTCTCTTTCGTAATCACTTTACTTCGTTGTTTTGCCAATTCCGAAGTAAGTTCTTTAATCGTCTCTGGACTAAATGCCAATTCTTGTCCTTTTCTATATTGAACTTTCTTTTTTTCATCCACAAATACGATAGAAGCTGGTATTTTTTCTTCTAACTTTTCAAATACGTATGGATTTTTTAAGACATTATCAAAACCTTGCTCTTCTGCTAACGCCGCAACATACTCCGTCTCTTTTACCATTCTCTCTTTAGCATGATCTATATAGTAGTTTTCAAACACAGTTTCTAGCAATAAACCTAGTCCAACTAAAATAAATACAATAAGAGAAACAAATGTAAAAAGAAGCCTGGAACGAAATTTATTCATTCCCTTTTGGCTCCTCTAATTTATATCCTAAACCACGTATCGTTTTAATGTACGTCGGTTTTTTCGTATTTTGTTCAATTTTATCGCGCAAATGGCTAATATGAACATCAACAATTCGTGTATCACCAGCAAAATCGTAATTCCATACAGCACTTAATAATTGATCACGCGTCAACACGCGACTTTTATTTTTCGCAAGATACACAAGTAGTTCAAATTCTTTTGGTGTTAATTCAAGCTTTCTTCCTTGGAAATAAGCCTCATAAAACTCCGGTAAAATTTTAAGTTCTGCAATTGTGATGCTATCTTCATCTGGCGCTTCTGCAACTTGTTCTTCTTGTTGTAATTTCGTGCGGCGCAAAATCGCCTTCACACGAGCAACAACTTCCCTTGGACTAAATGGCTTCGTCATATAATCATCTGCCCCAAGTTCAAGGCCTAGCACCTTATCAAACTCATCATCTTTTGCCGTTAACATTAAAATCGGCGTCATAACGCGCTGCAATCGTAATTCTTTACACACTTCCATACCATCCATTTTCGGAAGCATTAAATCTAATATAATTAAATCTGGGCGTTCTGTTGTCGCTTTTTGAAGCGCCATTTCTCCATCCATCGCTGTTATAACTTCAAACCCAGCTTGTTGTAAATTAAATTCGATTAAAGTTAAGATAAATTCCTCATCATCAACTACTAAAATACGATTGTTCATTCTTTTCCTCCAAGTTATAGACTTGAAACCTTCTTCATCCTAGTATTTTCCCCGTTATTCTCATCATACTAGAAAACAAGGTCCCTCTCAATATAATTGTCTATTCAAGGAGATCGTTTGTGTAGAATTGAGAAAATAGAAGTAATTACGATTCACCTGCAACTACACAGGATTTTGCCAAACTTTATAGATTACTCTCTCTTCTTTAAAGCTCACTTCCGTATGAACTATAAAATCTTGATTTTGTGCTAGGAAAAACGAAAGAGCATACGCAATTTTATAATCCGGTGTTTCATATCCATCAAATACTCTCCCGTGCATTTCATTCGCAACCCCGTCTGCCCACACTTCAGCTTCTCTTACCGTTTCAAAGATAACGGCTTCTCCTTTCCACCTCATCTTAAAGAATCACTCCTTCCATTGACTTAAATTATCAAATTATAATATAGTAAATATTGTTAATCCAATAATCCGAATATAAAAAGGGGTCTATTATGCGACTATTACTACCTATTTTAACTTTAGTAGTAACATGTTTCCTTACTTTTAACGTACCGAGCTGGGATACGATTAAAACGGGGTGCTCAGAATTTGCTGAAGGGTTCAAAGAAGGATTTTTCAACTAAAAATAGCGCTAGCATCCTTATTCAAGGTATGCTAGCGCTATTCATATTTTCATCTTTTAAAAATTATCTAATGCTTTTTCCATAATGGAAACAGATTTAAAAGGCGGCGTGACTGTTAATGAACCTTTTACAACAGTTTCTCCTTTTTCATCATGAGCAGATACAAGCATATCAATTGTATGTTCCTCCTCAGAAACAGCCACAACTTCAAAGTGGATTTGTAACGTTTCATAATGGTGAACATGCTTCACGAACGTAAGGTCCTTTCTAGTAATATGACTTCCTGGACCCGGTAAATATTTCGTAACTGCCGTTGTAATCATTCCCGTTAGCATAATGCTTGGTACAATCGGCTTTTCATACGGAGTTTGGGATGCGTAATCATGCTGAATATATAATGGATTGGCATCATTCGTTAACCCTAAGTACAATAACAAATCTTTATCCTCAATTTTTTCAGTGATAGATAATTTCTCTCCTACTGTAATTTCATCCATTTTACGACCAATTTGAACTTTTTTCTTTAACATGTTACAACCCCCTCCGATTTTTTCACCTTATTATCCTACTAAAAGCGATACCTTATCCGAAATTTACTATGATGAGGGCAATGTATAGTATAAATCTATAGTTTCATTATAGGATACTACAAATGATAGCGTTTTCATATTATTTCAAAAAAACAATTCGGTAAATAGTAGAAAAAGATTCGGAATCCCGAATCTTTTTCACTACTATTCAATTATTAAACAAGAACTTTCATTACGTTACGTACAGATTCTACAGAGCGATCTAACGCTTCTTTTTCATCTGCAAGAAGTTCTAATTCAATAATTTTTTCAATTCCGTTACCACCTAGAATTACTGGTACCCCTAAGTAAAGGTCACTATAACCATACTCACCTTCAAGGTACGCAATAGCTGGTAATACACGGCGTTGATCTTTTAAGATTGCTTCTGTCATTTCAACTAAAGAAGCTGCTGGTGCGTAATATGCACTACCGTTTCCTAATAAGCCTACAATCTCACCGCCACCTTTACGTGTACGTTCTACGATTGCTTCTAAACGCTCTTTCGGAATTAACGTTTCTAACGGAATACCGCCTGCATAAGAATAACGCACAAGAGGTACCATGTCGTCACCGTGTCCACCAAGAACAAATCCTGTAATGTCTTTCACAGAAAGATTTAATTCTTGTGCGATGAATGTACGGAAACGAGCTGTATCTAATACGCCCGATTGGCCAATTACACGCTCTTTCGGGAATCCTGCTTCTTTAAATACAGAATATGTCATTGCATCAACTGGATTTGTTAACACAACAATAATTGCATTTGGTGAATGTTTTGCAATGTCGCGCGTAATACTTTTCATAATTTTAGAGTTCGTTGCTACTAAGTCATCACGGCTCATACCAGGCTTACGTGCAATACCTGCTGTAATAACGACAACGTCAGAATCAGCAGTATCTGCGTAATCAGATGTTCCAATAATGTTAGCATCAAAACCTTGTACTGGGCTCGCTTCTAACATATCTAACGCTTTCCCTTTTGTTGGATTTTCCAGTTGTGGAATGTCCACTAATACAACATCTGCAAGTTCTTTTTGTGCTAATAAGAATGCCGTTGTTGCTCCTGTAAATCCTGCACCGATGACTGAAACTTTCTTGCGTTTGATTGTCATAATTTACCCCCCGCTTTAATTATGCATTTTTGATTATCGCTACATCCATGTTTTTAATAAGCTCATTAGCAAACTCAGAACACTTCACTTCTGTTGCGCCTTCCATTAGGCGAGCGAAGTCATATGTTACTACTTTTGATGCAATTGTTTTCTCAACTGAATCTGTTACTAATTTCGCTGCTTCATTCCATCCTAAGTGTTCTAATAATAATACACCTGAAAGAAGAACTGAAGATGGGTTTACTTTATCTAAACCTGCATATTTTGGAGCTGTACCGTGTGTAGCTTCAAAGATAGCATGTCCAGTCACATAGTTAATGTTTGCACCAGGTGCAATACCAATTCCACCTACTTGTGCAGCAAGTGCATCAGAGATATAGTCACCATTTAAGTTCATTGTTGCAACAACATCGAACTCACGTGGACGAGTTAAAATTTGTTGTAAGAAGATGTCTGCAATAGAATCCTTTACGATGATTTTTCCAGCCACTTCAGCGTCTGCCATCGCTTTATTTGCTGCATCTTTACCATCTTTTTCAACAATGCGATCATATTCAGCCCAAGTAAATACTTTGTCGCCGAATTCTTGTTCCGCTACTTCGTAACCCCAGTTTTTGAAAGCACCTTCTGTAAATTTCATAATGTTTCCTTTATGAACTAATGTAACAGAAGAGCGTTTTTCATTAATTGCATATTGAATTGCAGCACGAACAAGACGCTTTGTCCCTTCTTCTGAGATTGGTTTAATACCAATACCAGATGTTTCTGGGAAGCGGATTTTATTAACACCCATTGCTTCTTTTAAGAAAGCAAGAACTTTTTCTGCTTCTGGAGATCCTTGTGCATATTCAATTCCAGCATAAATGTCTTCTGTATTTTCACGGAAAATAACCATATCAGTATCTTCCGGACGTTTTACAGGTGAAGGAACACCTTCAAAATAACGAACTGGACGTAGACATACATATAGATCTAATTCTTGACGAAGTGCTACGTTTAGAGAACGAATACCACCGCCAACTGGAGTTGTAAGTGGACCTTTAATTGCGATTAAATATTCGCGAATTAAATTTAAAGTTTCTTCTGGTAACCACTCGCCTGTTTGGTTGAATGCTTTTTCCCCTGCAAGCACTTCTTTCCAAACGATTTTCTTCTCACCATCATAAGCTTTTTCAACTGCTGCTTCTATTACGCGAGATGCAGCTGCCCAAATATCAGGACCAATTCCATCTCCTTCAATAAATGGAATAATCGGATTGTTTGGTACATTCATAACACCATTAGTTACAGTAATTTTTTCACCTGTCGTCAATGTGATAACCCCCATGTTTGAAATTTCATATGTATGAAACTGAGGGAATAACCCCTCAGTTCAAACCGTTAGTCAAATTAAAATATTCTAATCATTACATCTTTCCGAAAAAATCAGACTTTTGAAAGCGTATTTTCACTATCGAAATAGTGTTTTTCGCTTATCTTTGTGCGATTGGAACATACACTTGATGCGTTGGTCCATTATAATCAGCACGCGGACGGATTAAACGGTTGTTTTCATATTGTTCTAGAATATGAGCTAACCAGCCTGACATACGGCTAATTGCAAAAATAGGTGTAAATAAGTCATGGTCAATTCCTAAACAATGGTATACAGAAGCTGAATAGAAATCGACATTTGGTGGAAGACCTTTTTCTTTTGTTACAATGTCTTCAATTTTGATAGACATATTATACCATTTGTCTTCTCCTAAAAGCACGCATAATCTCTTAGACATTTCACGTAAGTGTTTTGCACGTGGATCACCTTGCTCATACACACGGTGGCCAAAGCCCATGATTTTTACTTTATTTTGAAGAGCATTATGAATATATGACTCTACATTTTCTTCTTGGCCAATTTCAGTTAACATCTTCATTACATTTTCATTTGCCCCACCGTGAAGAGGACCTTTTAATGCACCGATTGCTGCTGTAATACCAGAATATACATCTGACAGTGTAGCTACGCAAACACGTGCAGTAAATGTAGAAGCGTTTAACTCATGATCTGCATGAAGTACAAGTGCCTTATCAAAAGCTTCAATTTCAACTTCATTTGGCTCGCGATCATTTAACATGTACAAGAAGTTTGCAGCTAATGATAAATCTTTTCTTGGCTCAACAATATCTAAACCTTTACGGATTCTCGCGTAAGCAGCAACTAAAGTTCCCACTTGAGCCTGTAATTTAACCGCTTTCAAATAATTGGACTTTTCATCCATAATTTCAGCGCTCTCATCGTATAATGATAGTATGGAAATTGCAGTTCGTAAAACAGACATCGGATGTGCAATTTTTAAATCTACTTGTTTCAAATATGTTAAAATCTCACCTGGAACTTTATAGTATTCAGATACAATTTCATTAAATTCCGCTAGTTCTTTTTCATTAGGAAGCTTGCGGTGCCATAATAAGTACACTACTTCTTCAAACGTAGCATTCTCAGCTAAATCATCAATATTATACCCAACATAAGTTAATGTATCATCAATAATAGAGCTTACAGATGATGTTGTTGCTACTACCCCTTCTAAACCTCGAATAACAGTCATGACATTCTCTCCTTTTCCTGAAAATTCTCCCAACCTTGCTCCTTATATCTATTTGCTCCCCTTATGAATTATGAACGCCCGTTCACTCTTTAGGCAAGCAAAATGCACGATCATGCAAATTTGTTGCGGTGTTCCCCTCTTATTGTCCATTGTTTACATGGAAAGCATGAGCGTGAATGTCTCCCCGAATCCTCACGCTCAAAACAACAAGTTAGTGAGGAAAATACATTCCGAAGAGTTTTATGATAAAAACAACATAAAACAATATCATTATAAAATTGTTTTATGTTGTTTTTATTTTATCTGGTGTAAAGTCTCTGCTGTTATGTAACTTTTCAAAGTTTCTAATCCTATTATAAACAATTATCTGACTTTTGTGAACAGAAAGAATTCAAAAATTTTATATTACTATAAAATTCCTTATTTAAACATCTGTATAATACTCATAACCGCATAGGCAATTCCAGCCCCAATTAACGGACCAACAGCAACCCCATTAAATAACGCAACCGCTATAATTGTCCCAAAAACAAGCGCAGTTGTAATATGAGGATCCGTTGTCAACAATTGTACGCCGCCTTTCGCTAACAAAGCGACCGCTACACCTGAAGCTAAAGCAATCCACGCATAATACGATTTTGCCGCTTCTCCAAGTTGTTTAAAACCTATTTCCCCCGTCGCAATCGGTACGAGCACCGCTATTGTAATGACCGTTACACCTAGGTTAATTCCTTTCGTTTGTAAATAAGGAAAGACCTTATCTCCTAAAAACGTAAACTTCAATAGAAATAACACACCAATAGCTACAGTAAGCGATTGGTTTTTAGCAATAAGTCCTATAATAAGTAGTATGAATAAAAATAACGTTGACTGACTAATCATGTTTCCACTTCCTTTCTGAAAATAATGAACTCATTTCCAAACAAAAATACCTTTAAACCTATCGTTATACATGCTATATCGATGCCTATTCAACATGAATCACTTCATTTTTTATGCATTTTAAAATTTAAAAAAGAGACTTTCACCAAAAAAATTAAGCATGTATACATTTTTGAAAACAGTCGTCTCTTCTTTCTTTTCTAATAAGAAACAGGTAAAATAAAAAGAAGAGAAAATGAAGTTTTTACCATATAGTAGAAGCATCAACACCAAGCTTTCACAGTCACTCACATACTGAAAAAGCAGGAAAAATCCATCATTCCACTATAACATAAAGTGAAACTTTAATCAGTGGGACACACTCGTTATAAGTTGAACGAATTAGGATAATCCAAATTGGAATGGGAGGTATACATCTTTGAACCGAAACTTACTATATATGATATTGCGACTCATATTTGTCATTGTAGCAACGGTAGCTGGGTTCTATGTATTACTATATATGTCAGGGCTTATCTATCCTTTTATTATCGCTTTTGCATTTGCTTATTTGATTAATCCTGTCGTCAATTTCCTTAATCAAAAACTACAATTTCCTCGCGCACTAGCAGTACTCGTTAGCTTAATTCTCGTATTTGGAGCTATCGTCGGACTTGTTACATATCTTGTGACTGAAGCAATATCTGCCACAACATACTTACTACAACTTGTTACAGTAAAGTTTCCAGATATCGTTACATTCGCTCAGCAATTTGCACTTAATCATATTATGCCTCTCTACGATGATTTAATCTCTAAATTTAATCATCTTGGAGAACCACAGCGCTATACAATTACACAAAACATCCAAAACTTAGGAACAGAAGCAACAACACAAATGAAAGAACTTTTAACCGCCATTATAAGCGGGTTAACGAATTTCATTAGTGCACTGCCAACAACGTTAACTGTCCTTGTATTCATTTTATTAGCCACTTTCTTCATTAGTTACGATTGGCACCGTCTTGCTCAAAAAGCAAGAAAATTACTACCAAATCGTGTACATGGCTACGGAAAAACTATTTTTGTCGACTTAAAAAAAGCTTTATTCGGTTTTGTGAAAGCACAACTTACACTCGTATCTATGACAACCGTCATTGTACTGATTGGACTTTTAATATTACGCGTACCATACGCCATTACTATTGCGATTATTACAGGAGTTGTAGATTTACTACCCTATTTAGGAACAGGCGCGGTCTTCGTTCCGTGGGTTATATACGTATTTTTCACTGGCGATACCGGATTCGCCATTGGCCTTCTCATTTTATACATCGTCGTGATTGTCCAAAGACAAATTATGGAGCCGAAAGTACTTTCATCTAACATCGGTCTCGATCCATTAGCAACACTCGTCGCTCTATTTGTCGGCTTTAAGCTTTTTGGCTTTTTAGGATTAATCATCGGTCCAGTCACCTTAGTACTACTTAATACATTACACAAAGCTAATGTCTTCCATGACTTGTGGAAATATATTAAAGGTTCACCTTCAAAATAACAGTTTCTAATTCATACAAAAAATCAAGCTATAATCAGTGGGAAATTCCCACTGATTATTCCTTTTACTTATTTTTCACACTACTCACACGCAACAAGAGCATTACCCAGAAACAGGATAATCCTCTTGTTTTTTTGCATAAAAAAACACATATTCTAGTTAAAAATACATTTTTATTCTATTTTATCTATAATTATTACTTACATTTATTACTTTTTATGTAAATGAATAAATATACAAAATGGCATAAAATAAGGCTTCAACTAACAATCACCACCTTTTATATGAATTCTTTACACCAATCGCTCCTTTATATTCGAAAGCAAAACTTTAATTTGGCTGCATTTCGCACCATCTTATTCATCCAAATTAATAGCACTAAAAAATCACACGTTTAATCGAAGCACAACAAGAGTTCAAACGAAAATTATATAGCAAATATAATAAGCGGACGTTTTGTTCATCCCCACTCATCATCCCCCCACAAATAACGCGGTAAAGCAAAGCTTCAATCAGAAAGTTCCTCCCCTCTTACAAGACAAAAAAATAGCACTTAGATCGTTATAATCTAAGCGCTACTTCTGAATGATAATAGTAGAGTTCTTTCTAAACTTCCATTCCATCCACTTCATAACAAGCGGCTTCAATAAAGCTCTCGTAATAGGGATCACGCAGATAAACCCTAGCACATCTGTCACATAACCAGGAAGCACTAAGAGAATACCTCCTACAAATACAAAAATACCATCTAGTACTGCCTCACCTGGCATTTCCCCTCTATTCAACTTAGATTGAATCTCTCCAAGCACTTTAAATCCTTGTCTTTTCGCCAAATACACACCTACTACACCTGTAAATACAATCATAGCGAACGTAGACCATAAACCTATTACATGACTTGATCCGATTAAGACCGTAATCTCAATCGCCGGTATTAAAATAAACAAGAATAGTAACCACTTCATAGTTCTACACCTCTCTCACAACTCACTTTTAACACCCTCACAACGCCTATATACATCATATGAAATATAATACCCTTTCATATTAAAACCCATAACAAACAGCTTTTAAAAGCAATTCTAGGCGTTTTAAGCTAATTCTATCTCGTTTTTGTGTAAAAAAAAAGAGAAGGACTCCGATCCTTCTCTCCGTATTACTTATAGCACTTCCGCATGTCCATTATAAACAATTCCGCGTGCTGCATCAACTGTTACTTCTTGGCCATTTTTTAAAGTTGCTGTTACGCCGTTTACACCAACGATAACAGGAATACCGATTGATACGCCCACAACAGCAGCATGGCTTGTTAAGCCACCTTCTTCTACAACTAAAGCAGCAGCTTTTTCGATTGCAGGAATCATATCTTTATCAGTGCTTGTTGTAACAAGAATATCACCTTCGTTTACGTTCGCTACAGCTTCAGCAGCTGTTTTTGCTACAACTACTTTACCTTTTGCAGCTTTACGACCGATTCCTTGTCCTTTAGCAACTTCTTCACCAACAACGTGGATTTTCATTAAGTTTGTTGTACCAGTTTCAGCAACTGGAACACCAGCAGTAATTACTACAGTATCTCCAAGGCCGATTAGACCTGCATCCATACCTGTTTGAATTGCTGTATCTAACATTTCGTCAGTTGAAGCTGCGCGCTTCTCAGCCATAAATGCTTGTACACCCCAAACAAGTGCAAGACGACGTCCTACTTGCTCGTCAGATGTTACAGCTACGATTGGAGATTTTGGACGGTATTTAGAGATCATTTTTGCAGTATGTCCACTTTCTGTTGGAGCTACGATTGCAGCTACATCAAGAGCAAGTGCTGTATGCGCAACAGATTGGCTAATTGCATCTGTAATTGTTGGAGTGAACTCTTTAATACGTTTTTTGAACATATCTTCGTATTGTAATGATTTTTCAACACGTACTGCAATGTTAGCCATCATTGTTACTGCTTCTACCGGATATTGACCAGCAGCTGTTTCACCTGAAAGCATGATTGCATCTGTACCATCGAAGATTGCGTTAGCTACGTCACTTGCTTCCGCACGAGTTGGACGTGGGTTACGTTGCATAGAGTCTAACATTTGTGTCGCAGTAATAACTGGTTTACCTAACACGTTACATTTTTTGATTAGACGTTTTTGTACTAATGGTACTTCTTCTGGTGGAATTTCTACACCCATATCACCACGAGCTACCATTAAACCGTCAGAAACTTCTAAGATTG
This sequence comes from Bacillus sp. PSXD-155, assembly GCF_049310765.1. Taxonomy (NCBI): domain Bacteria; kingdom Bacillati; phylum Bacillota; class Bacilli; order Caryophanales; family Bacillaceae; genus Bacillus; species Bacillus sp. PSXD-155. The sequence goes on from NZ_JBMOWC010000001.1 coordinate 236,572, forward strand.
AATCGATGTTGTCGATACCTTCTTGGTTTTCGATTTTCGGTACGATTTGGATGTATTGAGCGCCATGCTCTTCTAATAATTCACGGATTTCTAATACGTCAGACGCTTTACGTACGAATGAAGCTGCGATGAAATCAACTTTTTGCTCGATACCGAAGATGATATCTTTTACGTCTTTTTCAGTGATACCAGGAAGCTTAATGCTTACGTTTGGTACGTTAACACCTTTTTTATTTTTTACAGTTCCGCTGTTAAGAACTTTTGTACGGATGTTTCCATCAGCTTTTTCGATTACTTCTAGTTCGATAAGACCGTCATCGATTAGAATGCGAGAACCTGGGTCTACATCGTCATAAAGACCAGCATAAGATACAGAGAACTTCTCTGCAGTACCTAATACTTGCTCAGTAGAAAGAACTACTTCTGCACCTGTTACAAGCTCAGCTTGTCCGTCTACGAAGTCGTGAGTACGGATTTCTGGACCTTTTGTATCAAGTAAGATACCAACTGTTTTACCAGTTTTCTTTGAAGCTTCACGAATGTTTTTAATACGAGCTCCGTGCTCTTCATGGCTACCATGAGAGAAGTTTAAACGAGCAACGTTCATACCTGCTTCAATTAATTGCTCTAATTTTTCAATACTTTCACTAGCAGGACCTATTGTACATACAATTTTAGTTTTACGCATATTGCACCTCCGAAAATTATGAAACCGTTCCCAAATATCCGACATTACGCCGATTAGATGGATAATTCTTTAGATAATTGATACATATCTTTATCGATTGTATGCTTTTGAGCTAACGCTTCGATAATATCATGATCAACAAGTTTGTTATCTTGAATACCTACACAACGTCCACCTCTACCAGCAATTAATAATTCAACTGCTCTTGCGCCAAGACGACTTGCTAATACACGGTCTTGTGCACTTGGTGATCCGCCACGTTGTACGTGACCTAATACAGTTACACGAGTATCAAAGTTTGTTGCTTCTTCAATGTGCTTACCGATGTCAATTGCACTTCCAACACCTTCAGCTACAACGATAATACTGTGTTTTTTACCACGTTCACTACCGCGCTTCAGACGAGCGATAACATCATCCATGTCATACTCTTCTTCTGGAATTAAGATTGTTTCTGCACCATCAGCTAAACCAGCCCATAATGCGATATCACCAGCGTGACGTCCCATTACTTCGATAACATATGTACGTTCATGAGATGTAGCTGTGTCACGGATTTTATCAATTGCATCAATAACAGTGTTTAAAGCTGTATCGAAACCAATTGTGAAGTCTGTTCCAGGGATATCATTGTCGATTGTACCTGGTACACCAACACATGGGAATCCTTGTTCAGTTAATTTTTTAGCGCCTTGGTAAGAACCATCTCCACCAATAACAACAAGTCCTTCGATACCATGTTTCTTTAATTGCTCAATACCTTTTAGTCGTACTTCTGGGTCTTTAAACTCAGGACATCTTGCTGTATATAATTTCGTACCACCGCGGTGGATAATATCGCCAACAGAACCAAGTTCTAATTTTTCAATGTGACCAGAAATTAATCCAGCGTATCCATGGTAAATACCATATACTTCAATATCATGGAAAATCGCTTTACGAACAACTGCACGAATGGCAGCATTCATACCAGGTGAATCTCCACCACTTGTTAATACACCAATACGTTTCATTTGTACTCACCTCATAAAGATTATTTGCCTTATAATAAAATAACACGAAAAAATATAAAAACACAATGGAGAAGATGTGTCTTTTCATAATAAAAACGTGCATTCGCGAAGAGGAACGCACGCTTTTCTTATTTTATCCCAATGGAAGCGTTTGAAAACGAAACTTGCCCAATTTTCATATATTTTTCATAACGTTTTTCGATTAATTCATCTTTCGAAATTCCGTTTAATTGTTCAAAAGTTTTTCTAATTATTAAGTCTATATTTTCTGACTGTTTTAAAAGATTACGGTGAGCTCCACCTTTTGCCTCTGGAATAATTTCATCAATTACACCTAATTCTTTCAAATCTGCTGCTGTAATTTTCATTGCTTCTGCAGCTTCCTTTGCTTTTCCTGCATCTTTCCAAAGAATTGCCGCTGCACCCTCTGGTGTAATAACAGAATAAGTGGAATTTTCTAGCATATGAATGTAATCTCCTACTCCAAGACCTAGCGCACCACCACTACCGCCTTCACCGATAACGATACAAATAACTGGTACCGTTAAACCTGCCATCTCAAATAGGTTGCGGGCAATAGCTTCACTTTGTCCACGTTCTTCAGCTGCTTTACCAGGATAAGCTCCCTTCGTATCGATGAAACAAATAATAGGACGATTAAACTTTTCCGCTTGTTTCATGAGACGCAGTGCTTTTCGATATCCTTCTGGATGAGGCATTCCAAAGTTACGGCGAATATTTTCTTTCGTATCTTTTCCGCGCTGATGCCCAATTACAGTTACAGGCATCCCTTTATATTTCGCAATGCCGCCGACAATCGCTGCATCATCGCCAAATAGACGATCTCCATGACATTCGAAAAAATCAGTAAATAAGTGCTCAATATAATCGAGCGTTGTCGGTCGTTCTGCATGACGAGCAATTTGAACACGGTCCCATACTTTTAGATTGCCGTATATATCTTCCTCTAAATTTTCTAGCTTTTCTTCCAAAATACGAATCTCCTCACTGAAGTCCATCTGGCTGTTTTTCGTATAGTCTTTCAGTTCACGAATCTTATTTCTTAGCTCAACAACTGGTTTTTCAAATTCTAGCTCTGCCATACAGCCAATTCCCCTCCTTGATGAACTTCTAAAATCTTGCGAAGCGATTCTCTCATATCATCACGATGCACCACCGCATCTAATTGACCATGATCTAGTAAGAATTCTGCCGTTTGGAAATCTTCCGGTAGTTTCTCACGCACCGTTTGTTCAATTACACGTCTACCAGCAAATCCGATAAGTGCACCTGGTTCTGCAAGATTATAATCACCAAGTGAAGCGAAACTCGCTGAAACCCCGCCCGTCGTTGGGTGAGTCATAACAGAAATAAATAACCCTCCTGCATTACTATGCTTTTTCAAAGCTACGCTTGTTTTTGCCATTTGCATTAAACTTAATATCCCTTCTTGCATACGGGCACCACCCGAAGCAGTAAAGATAATAAATGGAACTTGTAAGTCGTACGCCTTTTCAACCGCACGGGCGATTTTTTCTCCTACTACAGAGCCCATGCTCCCCATTCGAAAACGAGAATCCATTACTGCAACAACAACAAGCATGTCATCAATTGTTCCTTCACCAGTTACAACCGCTTCGTTCAATTCAGTCTTCTTACGATCGCTCTCTAGTTTCTCTTCATAACCTGGAAACTCGAGTGGATTTAATGAAACCATTTCTTTGTCATACTCACGGAATGACCCTTCGTCCAATATACTATCAAGACGTTCCCATGCATTCATAGGATGATGATATCCACAATTCACACATACTTTTAAATTTTTTAGAAGTTCTTTCGTATACATGATTTTTTTACATTCCGGACATTTTGTCATAACGCCATCTGGTACATCTTTTCGTACTTGTTCTGAAGGTATTGCAGCGTACTTTTTCTTTTTCACGAATAAATCTCTTAGCACAATTTGACCCCCTTCGTTGAGAGCTAAGGTTAGCGTAAGAAGAAAATGGGGCTAACACCAAAGTTTGATGTTAGCCTTATCTTCTCAATCTGTCTAATAACCTCACTCTTTACGTTTAACTTTAACCGCTACGCGGTAGAATGTTTGTCATAACGTGTCATGGTCATTTCGACAAATTTTATACATTACGAGTGAAACTGTATATTCTCTACTAATTCATCGTAAATTTTTAGTGCATCATTTTCTTGTTTTTCTTCCAAAGTAGCATAAAGCTTTCTATACATATCGATAGAATCTCTTGAAACTTTACAAGAAAGAGTTGCTACGTAATCATTTACGATCATCCAAATGCGATATAGTAAATAATTATCGACTTGTTCAATAAGTGTTTTAAAGAACGTTTGATGAAGCGTTGGGATTGAGCTTTCATTTTCTTCAAGTACTTGGTGTAATCTACTTAGTACTTTAGAAAACGTTTCTTTCGGTAAATTACATACAATTCGAATCATATCTTTCTCAAGCAATCGTTTTGTTTGTAATAAATCACGAATTGTTTTCTCATCTTGCAGTAAGAACGGAGCAATTAATTGTACAAGACCGTTATCATAAAAGTTTCGAATAAACGTCCCTTCACCACGTCTCGTTTCAATCAATCCTACCAGTTCTAAAGCACGCAATGCTTCTCTTACAGAGGAACGTCCTACGTTTAAGCGTGAACTTAACTCGCGCTCAGACGGCAAACGATCCCCCGCTACCAATCCATCCTCTTCCATAATGGAACGGATTTTTTTTACAATTTCGAGATATACTTTTGTATTTGATGATGTCAATGGAAATTCCTCGCTTATTCTTTACCAATCAGCGCTAATTGTTTTGTTTTTTCAGCGATCTCATTTGGATCTACTTGACGGCGAGCTACTCCTGTCTCCATTGCTGCTTTTGCAACGTAAGCCGCTACTTGAGGCGCTACACGCGCGTCAAATGGTGCTGGAATGATATAGTCTGCATTCAACTCATCTTCTGCTACAAGCTCAGCAATAGCCTGTACAGCTGCCATCTTCATTTCTTCGTTAATTTGTGTCGCATGTACGTCAAGTGCACCGCGGAAAATACCAGGGAACGCCAGTACATTATTTACTTGGTTCGGGAAGTCAGAACGACCTGTTCCAACAACAGCTGCGCCCGCTGCTTTTGCCAATTCTGGCATAATTTCTGGAACTGGATTTGCCATTGCAAAAATAATCGCATTGTCATTCATTGTACGAACCATCTCTTCTGTTAATGCACCTTCTGCAGATACACCAATGAATACGTCCGCACCTTGTACAACATCAGCTAAAGAACCTTCTATACGATTCTTATTTGTATATTTTGCAACTTCATCCTTCACCGGATTCATACCTGTAGGACGACCATCATAGATTGCCCCTTTACGGTCACACATAATAATGTCGCGTACACCATAGCGATATAAAAGTTTAATAATTGCAATACCTGCTGCACCTGCGCCATTTGCGACAACTTTAATGTCAGACATTTTCTTTCCAACTAATTTCAGTGCATTTACAAGACCTGCTACTGTTACGATAGCTGTTCCGTGTTGATCATCATGGAAGATAGGAATATTTGTTTCTTTTTTCAAACGCTCTTCAATAATGAAGCAGTTTGGTGCTGCGATATCTTCTAAGTTAACGCCGCCAAAAGTTGGCTCCATTAATTTTACAGTTTCAACAATTTTATCTACATCGTTTGTATTTAAGGCAATCGGGAATGCATCTACACCAGCAAAGCTCTTGAATAATACAGCTTTACCTTCCATTACTGGAAGAGATGCTTCAGGTCCAATGTTACCAAGACCAAGTACAGCCGTTCCGTCTGTCACAACTGCTACCATATTTCCCTTCATCGTATATTCATATACCTTACTTTTATCGTCATAAATTTCTTTACAAGGTTCTGCAACCCCTGGAGAATATGCAAGACTTAAATCTTTTGCATTTTCTACTTTTACTTTTGATACAGTTTCTAATTTTCCTTGATGCACTTTATGCATGTGAAGTGCTTCTTCACGAAGTGTTGACAAACTATCCACTCTCCTCAAATTATTCTTGCTGATATCAATTTCTCCAAGTGGTCTGACCACGAACACTACTACTATAATAATCGAAGTGTAGGGAAATTGTCCATTATATTTTCACAACTACATTTTCTTCCCCGACAATTTCACGAAGTGCTCCTAAACATTCTTCACTTGGATGAATCGATAAACTCCGAGATAATTGTACCATTTTATGTTCCTTTTCATAATAAATTAGTACTTTCGCAAAACCTGAATAGTCGAACAATATTTTCGTAACCTGATTTAAAAGCTTTTTGTCATACTGAGACGGCAATTTCACGTAAACAGATGCGTCTTTCTTTTCTTCATAAACATCCATTTCCTCTAGCGGATATAGTCCATTTACAATCCATTGCAGCTTATGATTTCTTAGCTCAATCATGCCGTCAACTAAAACAATTGCTCCTTCTTGTAACTTGTCCGAGAAATGTATATACGTTTCCGGGAAGAGGACTGCTTCCATTTCATCATTTTGATCACAGAATGTAATAAATGCCATCTTTTGAAACTTTTTCGTACGAATCACTCTCACACTTGTTATATACACAATAGCTCTTTGTACTTTTTTCTTGTGTCGCATCGCCTGAGCGAGAGATGGAATTTCTAATTCTTTTGCTAACTTTACATACTGCGCTGTCGGATAACTTGATAAATAAAAGCCAAGTGCTTCTTTCTCTTTATTTAGTTGTTCAATAAAAGATAGCTCTTCTCCTTGTACGTATTTTGATTTTGGAACAGCATCTCCTAAATCACGTGCGAGATTCGCGTACTCTAATGCCCCTTTAATACTTTTCCATAAATTCGTTCTCGAAACACCAAAATCATCAAAACATCCCGACCAGACGAAAGCTTCTAAATTGCGCTCCGTTACAAACTTTGACGGCAAACGGAGACAAAATTCAAACAAATCTTCGAACATTTTTTTCTCTCGTTCTTCTAATAATGCCGTCACTGTAGCCATTCCAATATTTCGAATCGAAAGTAAACTGTAACGTATCGCATTCCCCTCTATTTGGAAGTTGTAACCACTTTTTTGAAGAGACGGCGGCAAAACATGAAAACCTTTTCGCTTCGTTTCTCGTATATACTGTACAATTTTATCTTCATTTCCAATTGCACTTGATAATAGTGCCGTCATAAATTCCAGCGTATAGTTCGCTTTTAAGTAGGCAAGTTGATATCCGATCATACTGTAAGCTACAGCGTGACTTCGGTTAAAACCGTAATTCGCAAATCTTACAATTAAATCGTAAATTTTCTCAGCAGACGTCTCATCGTAACCATTTTGCAAACAACCTTGGACAAAATGCTTACGTTCCTGATCTAAAATATCACGATTCTTTTTACTCACTGCACGGCGCAGTAAATCTGCTTCACCAAGCGAAAACCCTGCTAACTTCGATGCAATTTGCATAATTTGTTCTTGGTATACAATGACGCCGTATGTTCTTTCTAAAATTGGATTTAAATCCGGATGTAAATATTCAATTTTTCTTTTTCCATGTTTCGATTCAATAAAGGTCGGTATCTGTTCCATCGGTCCCGGTCTGTATAATGAGTTAACAGCTACGATATCTTCAAACTCATTCGGTTTTAACCCGCGAAGTACATTTCGCATACCACCTGACTCAAGCTGGAATACACCTGTTGTATCCCCTCTCCCTAATAATTGGAACGTCTTTTCATCTTGAAGAGGTAAGTTTCTTATATCGATTTCTTTCCCTGTTTTGTTCGCGATAAATTTTACAATATTTTCAAGTAACGTTAAATTACGTAATCCTAAAAAGTCCATCTTAAGCAACCCAAGTTCTTCTAGCGCATCGGCTGGATATTGCGTAACATAAACATCGTTATGTCCTTCTTGAATTGCTACACTGCCTGTTAGCGGTTCTTGACTCATAATAACGCCAGCCGCATGAATAGACGTATGACGTGGTAAACCTTCTACACGTTTTGCGATTTCAAACACACGCTCATGCAGAAGATTCCCTTGTATAAACTCACGAAGTGATTGTGATTCTTCATATGCATCTTTTAACGTTATACCAAGCTTTGATGGGATAAGTTTTGAAAATATATCAATATCTCGCGGCGGAAGCCCCATTACGCGGGCAATGTCTCTAATTGCCGCTTTTGCTGCAAGCGTACCAAACGTTACAATTTGCGCAACACGGAGCTGACCGTATTTATCTTTCACATAGCGAATCATCTCATCACGTCTTACGTCTGGAAAATCAATATCAATATCGGGAAGCGTCACACGTTCAGGATTTAAAAACCTTTCAAATAATAGATCGTATTCAATCGGATCAATATCTGTAATTTCTAATACGTATGAGACGAGTGAACCAGCTGCCGATCCACGACCTGGTCCTGTTAAAATATGATTTTCATGTGCATACTTCATAAAATCCCATACGATGAGGAAATAATCACTAAATCCCATACGAGAAATAACATTTAATTCATGATTTAAACGCTTTATATGCACTTCTTTCGGCGCACCATATCGTTTCCGCAAACCTTCTTCACAAACACGACGCAAGTATATATCACTCGTTTCATTAGACGAAACAGGAAACTTCGGAAGTTGATTTACATGGAACGGTATTTCTACTTGGCAACGCTCTGCAATTTTCATTGTATTTTGGATTGCTTCCGGCGCATGGGAAAATAGTGCTTCCATTTCATCCGATGACTTTAAATAATATTGATCTGTTTTCAGCCTCGGCCTATCTGGATCAGTCATTTTCGTTCCACTTTCAACAGATAGTAAACATTCGTGAACAAGTGCGTCACTTTGATTGATATAGCGCACATCGTTTGTTGCAACGACTGGAATATTAACCCTACTAATAAATTCAGGTAGTTTCTCTTGTAAAAGCAACTCATCTTGAATCGCATGATGCTGCAAACTCATATAAAAATGGCCGAACATATTTTGATATGTGCGAGCTACTTCTTCAGCCTGACTCTCATTGTCTTCTAGTAATAATTGCTCAATTTCGCCATCTTTACCTGGTGAAATAGCAATTAATCCTTTCGCATAATGCGCAAGCCACTTCTTAGGAATACCTTCTTTGGATTTTGTCATAATACTGCTAGAAATCTTTAATAAATTTTGGTAGCCTATTTCATTCTCAGCAAGTAATACAAGCGGATAAGACCTTTCTTCTTCTTCACTAAAAATAGAAGCGGTTAATCCAATAACAGGCTGTATACCATGTTTCTTACATGCTTTATAAAACGGAATAACGCCATACATAACATTTTCATCCGTAATAGCCAGCGATGAAAAACCAAGTTCTTTCGCCCTGACTACAAGCTCATCAATTTTACAAGCACTTTTTAATAAACTAAAAACGGTTTGACATTGTAAATGCACAAACTTCACTGTTGTACCCTCTCTTTACCTATTTGACTACTTTTATTATAGGTGATGAGGAAAGCGGAAATCAAAACATACTTCTTATACTTTGTCCATATATATGAAGAAGAAAGGGGAATGACGATGGATGTAAGAGAACATACTTTTTTCTCTCTGCTTATTATTAGTTATTTTATTGCCTTTGGGGTTATACTTGGCGGTTCATTAATTGGTGGATTTGGTGCGTTTCTTATCGGAAAACCAGCTCTAACTTACATTAATCAATTCGCCCAAAATTTAAGAATTTGGGCACTCGTTGCAGCAATCGGTGGAACATTCGATACCTTTTATAGCTTTGAAAGAAGTTTCTTTGGCGGAGATATGAAAGATATCGTAAAACAAATTCTCCTTATTTTTTTCGCAACTGGTGGTATGCAAACAGGTCTCATTATTATTAAATGGCTAACGCAGGAACATGTATGAGAGTACCAAGTGCCAATACAGCAAAAAGATGGTACTTAGTATTAGCTGGTGCTGCTGTTGGAGGCGTGTTGAGCTGGTTTATTTTTTTGTACATATACGGTGTTTTTCAAGAAGAACAAGCTAGTAAAATAGCAGAACAAAGAGAAATTATAGAAAAACAAGAAGCAAAGCTCCACGTCCTTCTCGAAGATCAAGAAAAATTGAACACTGAAAATAAACGGCTCTTAACCATTCAAGAGATTAAAATAAAACTTATCAATCGGGAAAAATACGATTTAGACAATCTTACACTCGAAAATATGACTACATCTATCCATAATGATCTCCAGCATCTTTTAACGAAAAACATTCAAAGTATCGCAAAAAATAAAGACCTACTCAAAAAGGTAATCGAAAACAAAACGTACAAACATTACGATCGACTATACCGTTTTAAAGTCGATACAATATCTTTTGATACAGTGCTTGAAATTAGCATTACTATAGAAAAGGAAAAATAAAGAAGGAGGGCTTTAGCGCCGCTCCTTCTTTTCGTTCTAACATATAGTCCCTTATTTACAAATCTCACGTAAATCAGCAAAAAGACGATCCGCTTCTTCCCAAGAAGATGCCTTGGCACCAGAAGCCATCGGATGTCCTCCGCCGTTATATTGCATTGCCAATTTGTTTATAACTGGTCCTTTTGAACGAAGACGAACACGAATTACGTCGTCTTCCTCTAAAAATAGAACCCACGCCTTTAATCCATCAATATTGCCAAGCGCTCCAACAACACCAGATGCTTCAGAAGGAAGTACATCAAATTCTTCTAATACTTCTTTCGTTAATTTAATGTAAGCTGCTCCTTCTTCTACCATCGTAAAGTTTTGTAAAATATAACCGTTTAAACGAGCAATTTTTTCTTTTGTCTTATACATTTCATTGTATAAATCTGTGAATTTCACACCCATGTCAACAAGCTCACTTACGTAACGAAGTGTTTTTGCTGTCGTATTTGGGAATAAGAAACGACCTGTATCTCCAACAATTCCTGCTAAAATAAGGCGGGCTGCTTCTTTTGTTATTTTTAATCCTTTATCTTTTCCATAGTTATAAAACTCATAAATCATTTCACTTGTCGAACTCGCTGTCGTATCTACCCACGTAATATCTCCATATGGATCTTCATTTGGGTGATGATCAATTTTAATTAACATCTTCCCTTTTGTATAGCGTTGATCGTCAACACGTTCTTGATTCGCAGTATCACAAACAATAACAAGCGCATTTTCGTATATACTATCTTCAATATCATCCATTACTCGTAAGTATGCTAACGATGGTTCATTGTACCCAACCGTATAAATATTTTTCTCTGGAAACGATTCTTTTAAAATTGTACCAAGGCCACCCTGTGAACCTAATGCATCTGGATCCGGACGCACGTGGCGATGAATAATAATTGTATCAAACTCTTTAATTGCTCCTAAAATTTGCTCATGCATATGTATAATCTCCTTTTTAATCAACTTCTTCACTTTATCTCTCATTATAACGGAAAGTATTTCATACATGCGAACAATTGCTTTATAATAAAAGTTAGAAAGTTTAGATATTTCTTTTTTCTCCACTATTTTTTTCATAAAACGATGGGAGTGTTCATTATGCCAGTATTAGTCTTCTGTATTATCGTCTCATTTATGTTGTATCTCTTCTACAAAACAAAATACTTTCGTACAAACCGCCCAATGGAGAAAGGTTGGCTCTCTGGAAAATCCGCAATGGCACTCGGTTCATTCGTCTTATTCTTCGGGATAAACCAATTCTTTTTAGAACTTTCAACCGCTCGTATTATCGTTGGTATCTTATTCGTTCTATTTGGTAGTGCAAGTGTATTTAATGGATTTCGCCAATACAAACATTTCTTACCATTAGCAGTTAAAGAAGCAGAAGTCTATGAAACAACGTAAAAAAGCATCAAAATTGTGATGCTTTTTTACGTCCTCTAACTTTTAAAATCATATATGCGACAAACGCAGATGGTATATTAAATGGGTTACCTTGTACGTGAAAATGTAATTGTTCTTCTCCAAAAGACATTTTTTCATATAGCTCTCGCTGAGATAATCCTGTCTTTTCCTTTTTTTCATGTAAACCTTGTAAATATAAATATTGGATCGGTATCATTACAAGAAAGTAAAATAATGCGATACTACCAAAAAAGAGTACGGCTGACGACATAATGTATACCACCTTTCATAAATCCATTTTCTTACAATATTATCATAACACAATATACAACCAAATTGAATTACTATTCTGTCTTTTCTTGCGTTACTTTTCCACTCCACCCCATACATATTTCACTAAAACTCTCATCTAAAATCATGCCTTTCAAATTTAAAACAACAAAAAAGATGGAACAAATCAAAACGATTTGTTCCATCTTTTTATTTATCAATTAACTGAACCATAAGTAATGCTTTTCCAACGACATTACCTTCATGATGCACCTCTACATCAACCTTACCAAATTTACGCCCAATTTCTAATACTTTCGGATGAACGGATACAACATTATCAATTTGAACCGGCTTTACGAAATAAATTGTTAAGTTTTCAACAATTAAATCGCTTTTCTTTTGCGCACGAATAACGCGATTTGTCGCTTCTGTCACAATTGTTGCAAATACACCGTACGATAACGTTCCGATTGAGTTCGTCATTTGCGGCGTCACTGAAAATTGATATAGATGCTCATTTTTCGCTTCTTTTGGCGTCATAAATTGATTCGTTACAATATCATCAATTGTTTCTCCAACTTGTGGCTGACGTTGAATCATTTGCAGTGCCTGAAGTACATCTTGACGGCTAATGATACCTTGCAGTTTATTTCCTTCCTCAACGACAGGAAGTAATTCAATTCCTTCCCACACCATCATACGTGCCGCAGCTGCGACAGACATTTTACCATTCACTGTAATTGGGTGTTTTGTCATTACTTTATCAATTGGTGTTTCTTTCGCTACACCGATCATGTCTTTTGAAGTTACGATTCCTAGCACTTTTTTATTTTCATCGACAATTGGATATCTTCCGTGCATTGTCTCTTCATTATATGCATGCCATTGCTGTACTGTATCATGTGGCTTTAAATATAACGTTTCTTCAATTGGTGTTAAAATATCCTCAACAAGTACAATTTCTTTCTTAATCAGTTGATCATAAATTGCACGGTTAATTAACGTCGCGACCGTAAATGTATCGTAGCTACTTGAAATAATCGGCAGCTTTAATTCGTCTGCTAATTTCTTCACATGATCTTCTGTATCAAATCCACCCGTAATTAATACAGCGGCTCCAGTTTCTAGCGCTAATTGATGTGCATTCGTACGGTTACCAATAATGAGTAAATTCCCAGCTTCTGTATAGCGCATCATCGCTTCTAATTTCATAGCTCCGATTACGAATTTATTTAATGTTTTATGTAGTCCTTCTCTGCCCCCAAGTACTTGACCGTCGACAATGTTAACGACTTCTGCATATGTCAGTTTTTCGATATTTTCTTTCTTCTTTTGTTCAATTCGAATTGTTCCGACACGTTCAATTGTACTAACATACCCTTTATTTTCTGCATCTTTAATTGCACGGTAAGCTGTCCCTTCACTTACACTCAAATCTTTCGCAATTTGTCTTACAGAAATTTTATGGCCTACTGGCAGGCTATTAATATGTTCTAAAATTTGGTTATGCTTGGTAGCCAAATGGTTTCACCATACTTTCTTTTCCCTAAATTCTTCATGTGTTGTACTTTCAGTATACTATATTTTCAAAACTGTTACACTCTCTCTTTGCATACCTGTACTATTTTTTTTATAACAAAATGACTCTTACATTCCACCAGTCATTCTATTACAACAATGTAATGCTATTGTCATCTCATTCGATAGTTCGCCCACTTGATTCCCTATACAATGAAGACAAGAAATAAAACAAAGGAGCGTACACATGATGAAAAAATTTTTAGAGGTTGTAGGTGCTGTATTTTTAGCTTTCGTAGATGGGAAAAAAGTTGCAATGGAATTGAATGAAACACCTGAACAACCACGTACAAAAAGAAAAGAATCACCAAAACAAATACAAGCATTAAAAGCTGTCCTATACACGTAAAAACCCTTCACTTTTCTTTTCAAATGAAGGGTTTCTTTTCTATAGTGTAATACTTTCTCCAGCTTCTAATACTTTCCCTGTACAATTTTGTAGCTTTTCTACAAATTGATATGGATCTTGTTCAATAACTGGGAACGTATTGTAATGCATCGGTACAACAGTTTTCGCATTAATCCATTTTGCCGCTAGTACAGCATCTTCTGGTCCCATTGTGAAATTATCACCAATTGGTAAAAATGCTAGATCAACTTTATTTAATTCCCCAATTAACTTCATATCAGAGAATAGTGCAGTATCTCCTGCGTGGTACACTGTTTTCTCTTCTGCTGTAAATAAAATACCTGCTGGCATACCTGTATATGTAATCGTCTTATTTGCTTCATCAATATAACTAGAGCCGTGGAATGCTTGTGTAAACTTCACTTTTCCGAAGTCAAATTCATGTGAACCACCAATATGCATCGGATGTGTATTTACACCTTGCCAACTTAAAAATGTTGCTAGTTCAAATGGCGCTACAACAACTGCATTATTTTTCTTCGCAAGTTCTACTGTATCTCCAACATGATCACCGTGTCCATGCGATAAAAGGATTGCATCCACTTTTACATCTTCAGCTTTTAAATCTGTTTTCGGATTACCTGTTAAAAACGGGTCAATTAAAATAACTTTTCCATTCGCCTCAATTTTCACAACTGAATGCCCATGATAAGATACTTTCATTATTACATTCCTCCCCTATTCACATTCTCACTTTTTATTCTACATGATTTTTCAATTCCCTGTCTTTTCTAACATCTATTTACTTGTCATAACGCTTTCTTCCGAGTTAAAGTTATATTTGTAATTAAATATCTCGGGGGTGCCAATCGATGAATGCTAGATTAGAAAATTTAATGCAATGGCTAAAAGAAAAAAACGTAGAAGCTGCGTTCTTAACTTCTACACCGAACGTCTTCTACATGACGAACTTCCACTGTGAACCGCATGAAAGATTACTTGGTATGTTTGTATTCCAAGAAAAAGAACCTATTTTAATTTGTCCTAAAATGGAAGAAGGTCAAGCACGTAACGCTGGCTGGGCACATGAAATTATCGGATTTACTGATACTGACAGACCATGGGATATGATTGCAAAAGCAATTAAAGACCGCGGCATCAATGCAAATGCAGTTGCAATTGAAAAAGAACATTTAAACGTAGAGCGCTACGAAGAATTAACGAAATTATTCCCAAATGCAGCTTTCAAATCAGCTGAGGAGAAAGTTCGCGAACTTCGTTTAATTAAAGATGAAAAAGAACTTTCTATTTTACGCGAAGCAGCTAAAATGGCGGACTACGCTGTTGAAGTTGGTGTAAATGCAATTAAAGAAAACCGTAGCGAGCTAGAAGTATTAGCAATTATTGAACACGAATTAAAAACAAAAGGCATACATAAGATGTCATTTGATACGATGGTATTAGCGGGTGCAAACTCTGCTCTTCCACACGGTATTCCTGGCGCAAACAAAATGAAGCGCGGTGATTTCGTACTATTTGATTTAGGTGTAATCATTGAAGGTTATTGCTCTGATATTACACGTACAGTAGCATTCG
Organism: Bacillus sp. PSXD-155; assembly: GCF_049310765.1. NCBI lineage: Bacteria > Bacillati > Bacillota > Bacilli > Caryophanales > Bacillaceae > Bacillus > Bacillus sp. PSXD-155. The sequence continues at coordinate 251,947 of NZ_JBMOWC010000001.1, forward strand.
GTGAGATTTCTGAAGAGCAAACTCGCATTTACAACACTGTACTTGCTGGACAACTACAAGCAGTTGAAGCATGTAAACCAGGTGTTACACTTGGCGCAATCGATAACGCTGCTCGTTCTGTTATCGCAGATGCAGGTTACGGAGACTTCTTCCCGCACCGACTTGGTCATGGACTTGGAATTAGCGTACATGAATATCCAGATGTAAAAGCTGGTAACGAGTCTCCATTAAAAGAAGGTATGGTCTTCACAATCGAACCTGGTATTTACGTACCAAACGTAGGTGGCGTTCGTATTGAAGATGATATTTACATTACAAAAGACGGATCAGAAATTTTAACGAAATTCCCGAAAGAATTACAATTTGTAAAATAATAAAAAGGCAGCGTGAATGCTGCCTTTTTTTATTCCTCTACTATTTCAAATTTCTCTACAATCATTCTTGCTGGATAGCTTTCAAGTATTTGAGAAAACCATACTTTTATTTTATCCCCTGTTTTTAACTGTTTATATGCGTCTTTGTCCTTAAAGCTCAAGACTATATGTGGTGGATGCTCTTTATTCATTTGTTGTTCTATATAATTTTGTAACTCTACTTTTGTTTCAAACGTTTTATCATCGGCAAAAAATACCGTGTCATTTCTTAATATGATATACCCTTCTTTAGGGACTTCTTTTACCGTTACTTGCTCTACTTGTTTTGTAGTACACGCTGATAATATGACTAGAAATACACTTAAAAACATAACAATTTTCACATGCCTATTCATTTTTAACTCCTCACTCTAGGCTACTTCAAATTTAACACCATCTTCTCCTCATACTTATCATCCCATTTAATTACAACTTCTATCGGTTCATCTTTAGATAGAGGTGCACAACTTACACAAGAAGATTTTATTTCAACCCTTGCTCCTTTATGAACTTCTGACGTTTGTGTCATTGTACTAAAGGCTCCATTAATAGCAATCTCTAAGTTTTTAAATTCTGTCTTTCCATCCCCACCCTTATATTGAAACGTAAACATTCCATCTTCACTGTCATCCTTAATATGCCCTTTATATTGTCCAGTCCAACTTTTGCTCTCACTAGAAAAATTAACATACGAAATGGAACAGCTTCCTAAAAAGAAAATACTAATGAAAAAGAATAATGCTCTCTTCATAATGCCCCCTCCATTCAAATACACTTATTTATCCCGCATTTACGGACAGTAAGATCCCCACATCAAAATTCATTGCCTATTCCTTCCTTTTATTATACTGTTAAAATACAGAATTTTCTAAAATAGGAGGATTTATATGTTACAACAACAATTAGAAGAAATTCGTAATAATAATTACATACTGGATAACACACTTAACATTGATTCTTTAAGTTCCAATATGCTTGAACATATTGGCGATACTAATAGCTATTTAAGGGACAAACTCATCTACTCTACTTTTTATCATCTCATCAAAAATCGCTACCTTTCACACACACAATTACAGAAACTATTATTAGAAAGCATCGGTGAAAAATATTTATTGTATAAGATTCATTCAGATGATGAAGATGCTGTATTTACTCGTGCATTTACAACCTTATTAATTGCGCTCATTATAGATGCAGATACAACTCATAATTTCTTATCACAGAATGATATTTTAACTGTAAAAGATCAATTAATTCTATATATGAACAATGAACATGATTTCCGCGGATATGTGCAAGACCACGGCTGGGCACATAGTATCGCACATGCTTCCGATACATTTAAGGCGCTTGTTCATAGTCCTAAACTAGAAACTTTACATTACGAAGAGATATTAAAAACTTTGTTAAACAAAGTTTGTGTCCATTCTATTTACTACAAATATGAAGAAGACGAGCGTCTCGTTTATCCGATTGTCGCAATGCTGCAAAATGGCCTAAAAGAAGACATACTCATATTAGCCCTTCGTGACTTAGTAGCTCAATTACTGGTCCAAAAACAAGCACTACCTATTGAATCGTACGAGTTTTTATATGGAAATACAAAATCTTTCTTACGTAGCTTATTTTTCAGACTACGCACACTTTCTATATGTGAAGAAACCGAATTCGAAATTGAAAAATTGCTACAAGAGCTTCCAAAATATTATTAAAAAAGAAGGCCACTCAAAAAGTGCCTTCTTCTATTTCACTAATATTTAATTGAAATTTCACGATCCAAACTGAGAAAAGGTGGACAAGAAGCGCAAACGCCATACATGCTCCACTTAAAAAAGTTAGTATAGGATGCGAATACACGTGCCCCAACCCATAGGATATCGCCACGAAAAACATTGTTATGTAAATATAAATTGCTCCATGTATTTGCCTCATATAAACCTCCTTTTCCCATATTATAACATAAATTTTCTGATTATTCACATTAATTACTTGTAATCAATATTTCTCAACTGTTACACCTCTTACAACCGCCTTAATATACGGTGACCCTTGTAAACTTTGTAAATCCTCTGTTTTTCCTGTTACGACTATACCGTATATTGGTAAGTCTTTTGGTTTGGTGTTTTTTATTTCTTTATCCCGCATTAACGGGCAGTAAGACCTCACATCAAAATTCAGCGGAAGCAAAGAAATTAGGTGGGGGGCGGACTGCCCGTAAAAGCCCGATTGGTGAGGGCTGATAATCAGTGGGGGATGAACCACTCCACTGATTAAAGTTTCACTTTATAGTTTATCCTAAAATATTCTCGATATCCCTCTTTATTTTCACTTAAAGATATTCAAATGCAGCTTTTATAAATTTTTTCATAATAAAAAGCACATCCATTTTGATGCGCTTTTCACATATATTTTAGTAAAATATGAATCATTTTTTTGAAGCAAAAACTCCCACTCCTCTCTCCCCATACTATCGTTATGACTTAGTTGCCATAATAATTGAACGAGGATAGAACCCCAACTTTTCATAAAACGATACAGCTTCATTTCCATACACTACTGTTAATTCAATTTCATCTATCTTCTTCGCTTTAAACCATTCCACTGCACTATTCATTAATTTTAAGCCAAATCCGTTTCTTCGGTATTTTTCATCAACGAATAAAACTTCAATCTTTCCGCTTACACTTTTACTATACGCTATACAAAACCCTAATATATCATCTGTTTCCGCCTCAACTAATAATTCAATTCTATATTCTCCGTAATTTGAATTCTGTTTATAATTTTCAATACGTTCCTCAAATGTCATTCTTGGATAATCACCAGAAAAATGTTTTGATTTATTATTATGATATTCATGCAATTTATTTAAAAGTTCTCTTATTATTTCTATTTCACCGAGAGTGATATATTTATTACTAATTTTCATCCTACAGCATCTCCAATAATATATATTCCAACAAAAAAGAAGATCATTTTACGGTTATAAAATAACAATCTATTATTTCATCGCTTCCTTCACAACATCTTGAATCATAACAACTTCTGTTTTCATATCAATAGACGTTGCTTCTTCATCGATACATTCATACCAAAATGCTAAGTGCTTTTTATCAATTTCATGATGCGAATTTTCGACAAAAATACCACCTTCTCCTTGCACAGAATACCAATATAAGTACTCTTCTCCATCTCTTATTTCCCGGAAAATTGTCTCAACGTACATCTTTTCGTCGTTTAATGTCAAAAGCACTTCTTTCAAATTGTCATTAAGAAGCTGCATCCATTCATCTACTCGATGACTCTTACCAGGCTTAACTTTAAATCTTGTTAATTCTACATTCATTTTTATTCCCCCGTTTTCTTACGTACAAACAAACTATATTCTATTGGATGATAAAAACTTAATTTACTAGCTAATTTTCGCGAAGGAATATTGTCTACATAACAATCCCAGCTCGGTATAATGTCATTTTGCATGCAATGTTCAATGAACCTTGTTGCAACAGCTTGAGCTAATCCTTTCCCTTGATGCGCTTCATGTGTTGCAATATCTATTTCAGCAAAACCATTCCCGCTAAATATTGAGACACATTCAGCTACAATTATCCCATCTTGTTCTATACAAAATCCAAAACCACTGTTCAAAAACGTTTCTTTTGATCCCCAATACTCTTTGTAGTACTCCTCTTTAAATTCACTGCTGCGCTCTATATCTCTTCTATCAATACGCTTCACTTCATATGTATTTTTGTTAAAATCTCGTTGACTCTCTTCAAAGGTTACGCTTTGAAATTTCATTCGCGGGATGTTCCGAAGTACATTACTAAAACGCTCTTCTATCATCATTTCCCACTCTTCACTCGAAGTGAACAGTGTAAATCTCTTCTCTGTTTTTTCAATAGCCGTTTTTAAATATGAAAATAACTCTTCGTTATAATTTTGATCATCCGTATCACCAAATAAATAATAGATACCATTAGCTGTAATAATTAATCCTGCTGTTAATTGCCCGTTTATAAAAACCTCACCATCTATCATTTGATCACATACCGCATAAGCAAACGTCGTCGTTCTTGTATTACCTTCTAAAACCGGAAGAACTTTTCTATAATCGGCTACAGATAATTTTTTCATAATTGCTCCACTTTAATCGTATCAGCCTCTATATGTTCAAAACAAAGATTTACCGTTCTCTTTAATGCTCTCGTTCTATGAATCGTACATGCTGGAATTAAAATAGAATCATTTGGCTTTAAAACCGCTGTTTCTCCATCTTCAAAATCAATAAGTAATTCTCCCTCTAGCACAATAAATAATTCATCCGAATTAGAATGATAGTGCCAATCATATTCACCAGTAAATACAGCGATTCGTAAACAATGACTGTTTATATTTGAAACGACGAAGTTTTTATGTTGATCTTGAATGTCTTTTGTTAATTCTATTAAGTTCACAGTTTCCATATTTCATCCCATCCTTTCGTTAGTCGTTCTTCTGAAAAATTAACTTAATCTCCACCACCTCCGCAATCTCCTCCACCATCACTTGAGCTACTACAATCACTGCTACTGTAGTGACCGAATCCACTTGATGAGCTTGAAGCGTATGAAGATTTTTTGCTTCTTTTTCTATCTTTTTTACTTTCATGACTAGGCCATACTGTAGCAAATAATATAAAGAATAAGACTAATTCTATTGCAACAAGGAGAAATTCTAAAATACTCTCAATAATATTAGAAATTATCTCAAAACTGTAAAACACTCCAAATGAATACATACACAAAATTACATACAGAGCCATACAAATATACCGAAATGTTTTCTCTATCGTAATGACTACTTTTTGTGAAAAAGGTATGTTCTGTTCCTGTTTTTTCTTTATATACCTTTGTCTCTTTGCCTGTTTTTTCTTCCTCTTTTTGCTCCCCATCGAATCCCCTCTTTTTATTATATAATTCTAAATTATCATAATAAAAAATGATTTACACCAATAAATAACAATTATTCACATGTTATTTCCCCATATAAAAAAGACCCTCCTCACGAAAAGGAAGGTCTCAAATGTATTTCTATTATGATAAAGCAGGAGCTTTTTCAAGTAGCTCTTTCGCATCAGCGTATTGTAAACCGTGAGCTTCTGCAACTGCTTCGAATGTTACATAACCATCTAATGTGTTAATACCTTTTAATAATGCAGTGTTGCCTAAGCAAGCTTCTTTGTAGCCTTTGTTAGCAATTTGTACTGCATATGGTACTGTTACGTTTGTTAATGCAAGAGTTGACGTACGTGGAACCGCACCTGGCATATTAGCAACTGCATAATGAACAACGCCGTGTTTTTCATAAGTTGGGTTGTCATGAGTTGTAATACGATCAGTTGTTTCGAAAATACCACCTTGGTCAATCGCGATATCTACAACGACAGAACCTGATTCCATTGATTGAATCATTTCTTCAGTTACAAGTTTTGGCGCTTTTGCACCCGGAATTAATACTGCTCCAATAACAAGGTCAGATTCTTTAACAGCTTCTGCAATGTTGTATGGATTAGACATTAATGTTTTTACTTGGTTACCGAAAATATCATCTAATTGACGAAGACGTTCTGCACTTAAGTCAATGATTGTTACATCTGCACCTAAACCTACTGCAATCTTAGCTGCGTTTGTACCAGCTTGACCACCGCCGATAATTGTTACTTTGCCGCGTTTTACCCCTGGAACGCCTGCAAGTAAAATACCTTTACCGCCTTTGTTTTTCTCAAGGAATTGTGCACCGATTTGTGCAGACATACGACCAGCTACTTCACTCATAGGTGCAAGTAATGGTAAAGAACGATTGTCTAATTGTACTGTTTCGTATGCGATTGATGCAACTTTGTTATCGATTAATGCTTTCGTTAATTCTGGTTCTGGAGCTAAGTGTAAGTATGTGAATAAAATTAAACCTTCACGGAAATAGCCGTATTCACTTGCTACTGGCTCTTTCACCTTCATAACCATATCTTGATTCCATGCTTCTTCAGCAGTTTCTACAAGTTTCGCACCAGCTTGTACGTATTCTTCATCCGTAAAGCCAGATCCTAAACCTGCTCCTTTTTGAACAAAAACTTCATGACCATTTTGTACTAAATGTACTGCTCCCGCTGGCGTCATTGCCACACGGTTTTCATTGTTCTTAATTTCTGTTGGAATACCGATACGCATGATTAGTTCCCCCTTGAGTTATGAAATGACCCCTGAATCATTTTTTAAAGCGCTTTCTACGCTCTTATATTTTAACATAATATCTCAATATTTGACAAAAAATAATACAAGTTTTCCGATAGATTTAATTTTATATTAAAGGACAGTATTATCCGCACCTCTCAGCACAATGGATAAACTGTCCAATTATTCGAAACTTCATCTTATTTTATTCTATCGATGTCTATGAATAACATCCACTGCACCAGTCACTTCAATAATTGTACCGGTAATCATATCGGAATCGTCCTCACATAAAAACGAAATGGTTCTTGCAATATCTTCACCTGTTCCAGATCTACCAATCGGTGTGTTATGCTCTTTCAGCTGACGTGCTTCTTGAATAGTTGCCTCTTTCATATCGCCAATAATATCACCAGGACATACCATGTTCGCAGTAATACCATACTCCGCTTCTTCATAAGCAACTGTTTTCGTTAATGAAACAAGTCCTACTTTCGCTGCGGCAAAAGCTGAACGATAAATCCATCCCGGTGCACTATCCGCCCCTTGAAATCCGTAATTAATAATACGGCCAAAGTTCTGTTTTCTCATGACCGGAACAACAAGTTTTAATAAATGAAATACCGCTGTTAAATTTCCCTGAATCATTTCATTCCATTCATCTTCTTCATAATCAACTAACTTTTTTCGTTCAAATACATATGGACCAGCATTATTAATTAAAAAGTCAATTTTGCCAAAACGGCTCATCGCTTCTTCTACTATTTTATGTAAATCTTCCTTTTTCGTGACATCTGCTTGCACGAATTGTAGACGCTCTTCCACATCTTTATATGTTTCTTTCATCGTTTCCATAGCCGTGATATCGCTATGATACGTTACTGTTACTGAATAGCCTTTAGCCAATAACTTTTCTGTTACTTGCTTTCCTAAACCTTTCGTACCGGCTGTAATGAGCGCATGTCTCACAAAACTGCCCCCTTTTAAATTGCTATACTTCATATGTAACAAGTTCTCGCTCCAATTACAACTAAAATGAATTGAAACAGAGTTTTCAAAATTCTGTAACGTTTCTGGCAAGCACGTTACCAAAATTTGTTTTATAATTAAGTTGTAAACAGTTATAAAACAGATTGGGAGGAATTTACTATGAATAATACATATACAAATATTTTAATCGCGGTGGATGGTTCTAAAGAAGCAGAAAAAGCCTTTAAAAAAGCAATTCAAGTCGCAAAGCGCAACAATGCAACATTAACAATCGCTCATATCGTTGATGTAAAAGCGTACTCAGCAGTAGAGGCTTATAGCCGTGCAATTGCTGAACGTGCAAATCTATTTGCAGAAGACTTATTAGAAGACTACAAAAAAACTGCGCTTGAAGCTGGTCTTGAAAAAATTGAAACTGTATTAGAATTTGGTAATCCTAAATCTAAAATTTCAAAAGAAATCGCTCCAAACCATAAAGTAGATTTAATTATGTGTGGTGCAACTGGTTTAAATGCTGTTGAACGTTTCCTAATTGGTAGCGTCTCTGAACATATTATTCGCTATGCGAAATGCGATGTCCTTGTTGTTCGTGGTGATGAGGAGCAAGGTGAGCTTTAATTTATAGATAAAACACCAAGTCCACATAGGCTTGGTGTTTTTCATTTTATCAACTTCACTATAAACACAAAACATGCTACGACAACAACGGTAATTGCCAATACATAAGGCGGCAGAAACTTCAAAGACCATAATGCCATCATGATTGTCGCAACTGTTAAATACGTTTGCTTTGTATCTTCTGTCATTTTTTTACGAAGTAAGAAGACGGACAAATAGCCAATTGGCGGCGTAATGAAGCAAAGAACATATATGATTTTTGATTTTAAATACCATTTTTGTTCTCCAAGTTTCTTTATATCCCCTTCTATTCTCTTATGCTCTTGTTCTTTCGCTTCTTCTACAAGCGGATTTTCCTCTTCTCCTCGCTTTTCTTTCATATAAGGAAGAAAGTGCATAAAAAAATAGTATGCGAATACGAACGCTCCAAATCCAATATTTAATCTTTCTAATGGAATATGCTCACTAAAAAAAGCAGCAGTAAGCACTAAAGACAAACAGTACGTCATCATCCAAAATGAACGTTTTCTCTTTTTCCGTTCCATTTCTTTTTTACCTTGTATATCTTTTCTTTTCGAAAGCCATATAGAAATAAAGCAATCTACTACAAATAGAGAAAAGATAAATATCGCAACATGTACTGTTTCTACATTTCCAAATGAAAATACGTTTGGGAATGCAACATGCAATACAATTAGCGTGTACAAAATTAGCCCTATAAAATAAATACGTCTCATTTCTCATCCCTTTCTTATTTCCTAACATTACGTTAACATACATTTTTTAGAAATAGACGGACAAAATATATATGTGTAAAAAAGGAGGATGCTATATGGATGATTCTGAACGCATTATTTTAGACGTAAACGGAAAAGAAATTGAAATGCTAGATACAATTCGCACTCATTTTAAAGAAAAACATGGCGTTGAACTAAGTAATGGTGCATTACTTCGTGATTTAATGGATATTGAGTATATTCGAATTACAGAAGATCGACATAAGTATAATTAAAAGAAAACGACTGCAGGCGAATGCCATCAGTCGTTTTCTTTCTTTATTTAAGCTCTTGATGCTTCCCGCCCATACCACCTGGCTCATTACTATCTTGGTGTACAGTTAGTTTATTTGTTTTCGCATCTTTTAAAACTCTATATGTATATGATTCATTTGGTTCATCTTTAAACTGCACATTCATACCATACGAATCCATTTTGCTATAAAAGGCCGGTTTTATATATAAAATATCACTTTCTTTATATCCTTTATCTTGCAAATGCCACATCGTTACGATAACCGCTTCTTCTCGCTTTTCTTTTTCACCAACATACATATATTTGTCCAAAAGAAACACTTTAGCATTTGCAATTAAACTAATTACCAGTACAATGATAAACACTATTTTTTTCATAGACTTCCCCCTAAATCGTTATTTTTTACTATATTGTAATTTAAATATTAGTAAAAAACAAAGTACGCCAGACTTTACTAGACTGGCGTACTTCCCAACTCAATTCTTAATAAATTCTTTCGTCAACCCCTTCGCCTTCTCCAAAGCGTTTTTGATTTGTTCAAATCCTGTTCCACCAGCACTATTACGACGCTTTACAGCCGCATATGGTGAAAGAACTTCATACAAATCTTCTTCAAATAAAGAGCTCATTTCTTGATATGTTTCAAGCGGGACATCTAATAAATAAATTCCTTTTTGTGTGCAATGTAGCACTAACTTCCCAACAATTTCATGAGCTTGACGGAATGGTAGTCCTTTGTTTGCTAAGTAGTCGGCAATTTCTGTTGCGTTGGAGAAATCTTGCGTCACAGCTTGCCCCATTTTTTCTTTGTTTACAGTCATCGTTTCAAGCATGCCCGCCATAATATGAAGGCATCCTTCTACTGTTTTGACTGTATCAAACATTCCTTCTTTATCTTCTTGTAAGTCTTTATTGTAAGCGAGTGGTAATCCTTTCATTACTGTAAGTAAACTGAATAAATTACCGTATACTCTGCCTGTTTTACCACGGATTAGTTCCGCCATATCCGGATTTTTCTTTTGCGGCATAATGCTGCTTCCTGTCGCGTATTGATCGCTCATTTCAATAAATTGAAACTCTTGGCTACTCCATAAAATAAGTTCTTCACAAAAGCGTGATAAGTGCATCATAAGCATAGATGAGTTACTTAAAAACTCCAGTATGAAATCACGATCACTTACTGCATCTAAACTATTTTCATAGATTCCATTAAACCCAAGAAGTTCCGCACTATATTCTCGGTCGATCGGGAATGTCGTCCCAGCTAGCGCTCCTGCTCCTAATGGGGAGATATTAATACGCTTTAATGAATCTTCATAACGATTCACATCACGCTCTAACATCCAAAAGTAAGCAAGAATATGATGAGCAAATGAAATCGGCTGGGCACGCTGTAAATGCGTATAGCCAGGCATAATTGTCTCAATGTTATTTTCTGCTTGATGAACAAGAACAGTTTGCAATTGTTTTGTAGCTTTTATAATATGTTCTACCTTTTCTTTTAAATACAAATGCATATCTGTCGCCACTTGATCGTTACGACTTCGGCCTGTATGAAGTTTCCCTCCTACTTCACCGATTTTTTCAATTAACATCTTTTCAATATTTAAATGAATATCTTCAGCTTCAACCGAAAAATGTAATTTATTTTGTTTCGCTTCTTCTAATAAATATTGAAGACCTATCTTTATTTTCTCTGCCTCTTCTTTCGTAACGATGCCTTGCTTTGCTAGCATCGTTACGTGTGCAATACTCCCGTTTATATCTTGATTTACTAATTGTTGATCGAAGGAGATGGATGCTCCAAACTCTTCAACCCACGCTTCCGCTTCTTCCGTAAATCGTCCGCCCCAAAGTTTGCTCACGCTTCCACCTTCTTTTGATTCACTTGGCTGTATACTTTCGTCGGTAAACCGAATAATGAAATGAATCCAACTGCTGCATCATGATTAAATTCATCTTGAGCAGTATATGTTGCTAATTTTTCATCGTATAAAGAGTATTCAGATTTACGTCCTTCTACAATCGCATGACCTTTAAATAATTTCACACGCACTGTACCTGTTACATTCTTTTGCGTTTCTTGTAAAAATGCATGAAGCGCTTGTTTTAAAGGTGAGAACCATAAACCGTTATAAATAAGTTCTGTTATTTTCTGTTCAATCACTGGTTTAAAATGCGCTACTTCTTTTACGTGTGTTAAATCTTCCAACTCTTTATGCGCGGTGATTAACGTCATTGCTGCTGGGCATTCGTATACTTCACGAGATTTAATACCGACAAGACGATTTTCTACGTGATCAATACGTCCAACGCCGTGTTTTCCAGCAAGCGCATTTAACGTTTTAATTAATTCTGAAAGTGAATATGCAGTACCATTTAAAGTAGTCGGTACGCCTGCTTCAAATCCGATTTCTACAAACTCTGGTTTATTCGGTGTATCTTCTAATGCCAATGTCATCTCATATGCATCTTCTGGCGGCGCTGCCCATGGATCTTCTAAAATTCCACATTCGTTGCTGCGTCCCCATAAGTTTTGATCGATTGAAAACGGGCTATCTAAATTAATCGGAATTGGTACATCATTTTCTTTTGCATATGCAATTTCTTCTTCACGTGACCATTTCCATTCACGTACAGGCGCAATCACTTCTAAGTAAGGATTTAATGCTTGGATAGAAACTTCAAAACGAACTTGGTCATTTCCTTTCCCTGTACATCCGTGTGCAACTGCAGTTGCGCCTTCTTGTTCTGCGATTTCCACTAATTTCTTCGCAATAAGCGGACGAGATAATGCAGAGACAAGAGGGTATTTCCCTTCGTATAATGTGTGTGCTTGCATCGCCATCAATGCATATTCATTCGCAAATTCTTCTTGGACATCCACCATATATGATTTAATTGCACCAACTGAAAGCGCCTTTTCTTTCACAAACCCTAAGTCTTTCCCTTCCCCTAAGTCTAAACAAAGCGCGATAATATCATAATTCTTCTCTTGTAACCATTTAATTGCAACGGAAGTATCAAGACCTCCGGAATATGCTAATACAACTTTTTTCTTCTCCATTTTGCATCCCCCTAAAGAATAAATATTCATTTTATTTTATAATAATTCACACTTTACCACCTTTCACAAAATGTATCAAGAGTCATTTTCAAATTTTTTCAAACAATTTCGTCGAACTTCTTTCTGTTTTTCTGTACAATATAAGCAGGAAAACGGGGGTGAACTTATGGAAAAGTATTTCTTATACGATGAACATCTAGGAATTGAAATTCCGCATTTACAAGAAGACTGGGAAGAAATCCCCGAAAAAATGCAACATGCTATTTTACTAAGATGGGAACAAGTTCGCGGGAAAATTCCTGATCGTATAAAAGAACTTGAGCACTATATTAATACAAAACAACATTATTTAAATAACGAAGAAGACTTCGAAGTTTCTTGTAAACTAAATTCAGAAATTGCCGATCTTGCTTCCATCATTAATGACCTTTGGCTTTGGTATCGACTCACTCAAAATGTATCTGAGGGGAAAGCACACCAATGAAAAAAGCATGCCCCTCAATTACTTTGGGTCATGCTTTTTTGTCGTAACATGATTTACAATATATTTCTTGTGCTGTTTTCGCCAAACATACATCGAATGGACCAACTAATATACTTCTTTCTTTCGGCAACTTTACAAAAGCAACAAGCTCTTCTTCATATTGAATTTTTTTCTGACATGAAATGCATATTAATTCTTTTCTTTTGAACATATCTTTTAACATGTCTTCACTCTCCCCTTCATCTATCTATATTAATATACTCTCATAATAGTTAAGACTTGTAAAAAAATGACACATTCCGAATCGAATGATTCATATACTATGTACAAAAGGAGGTCTAAAGCTTATGCGTGCTTTCGTTATTATCGCTTTAACTTTTTTAAGTGTGATTAGTTGGGATGCGTTTTTTAAAGATAAAAGTGATGAAAAAAATACAACTGAATAAAACCCTTTTTTTCTTACTTATTGGACAAACCGTTACAAACTGTCCAATCCTCCGAAATAACTTAGGCTTTTCTACAAAAATATTTAAACATAACATTTTTTGTAGATTCCCTCCGTTTATTGTCGGTTTCCATCCGCATACATTTTTTAAAAGTATGATATAATAGTATAAATCTTGAAGGAAGGGATTTTGATATCATGATCGCTCGAAGGAGCATGTGGCATCGTATTGACGAATCATACACATAGCGTATTTTTTAGCTCAGATACTTTAGTCTAGCGAAAAAAATACGAGAGTGGGGAAATTATGATTGCCCGAAGGATAATTTGGCAAAAAAAAGACTCTTCTTACACATAGCGTTTTGTTTAGGACTTAATTGTTACTAACTAAACAAAACAAAGAAGAGCAGGATTGCTAAATGACGAATCCTACTCCACGTTTTGTTTAGTCGTTTTAAGACTTAAACTAAAACGAAGGTAGGGAGAATTGATGGACGAGAGGATTATTCGTTATTTCTTCAGCGACATATAGCGTAGTTAGTTTTTTCGTAAACTAACTGAAAGCTACATGTGAGCTCGTAGTTAGTTTACAACACAAAAAGGACTACTAACTACGGAAAGAAGGAATAACGATGAGGAACATCCAAAGTCGGCAAATTATTAAAGAAATTTTTATGGTTTTAATCGGTTCATTTATTTTAGCAGCAGCGCTATATCACATTCACTTCCAAAACCACTTAACAGAAGGTGGCTTTGTAGGAATTGCACTATTCATTCAAAACTTTTATGATATTTCACCATCTATTTCAACTGTATTAATGGATATCCCAATTATTTTACTGTGTGCTTCATTTTTAGGTAGAAAAATGGTTGGCTACTCATTCTTAGGTTCAATTTCATTCGGAGTATTTTATTCCTTTATGGAAAATTATTCTCCATTTACGGTAGATTTATCAAATAACTTATTTATAGCTGCAGTAGTTGGCGGTGCGTTAGCTGGTATTGGACTCGGTTTTATATTGCGATTTGGCGGTGCAACCGGTGGAGACGATATTTTAACAATTGTATTAAGTAAACGAACTCGTTTTACAATTGGGCAAATTTTCTTCGTCTTTGACGCGATTGTTCTTGCGCTTTCATTATATTATTTAAATTGGACAGAAATTGCTTTTACTATTCTTTCGATTGCCGTACAGGCAAAAACATTGGATTTAATTTATTATCCAAAAACAGAAAAAACAGCAGAAAAGCAGCCGGTATCTGTTCCAATGTCCAAAAAACATGCAACAAATTAAAAAAGCGAAAGGCTTCGGCCTCTCGCTTTTTTTTATGCTCTTTTTTCTTTCTCGACTATATGGCGCACTTGATAAAATCTATTTGCAAATTCAGTAACGTTTCTTGTTAAACGATAATTCACTGTAGATCCAATTGCCATTCCAATTACCGGAATACCTTGGAATAATTTACGACGAAGAGCATAAATCGAAAATGTCTTCAAAATTTGTTTTAACACAACTTCAGTAGAAGCTGTTTGTAACACTGCTTCGTCTCCTTCATAAAAGAACGAATCTTCTTGTTCCAGCTCTTGCAATAAATTGTACCATGCGTATTGCTGAAGTCTTCCTGGTAGTAATGACGCGTGAAACACCTTTAACGCAAGCATCATTTCATATGGCTTGTTCACATCATGTCCAAATGATGTTGCAATAAGTTGGACCGCCTTCACATTTAACGCGATCATAACCGGAAAATCCGCCGTTAATAATAATAAACCTCCAGCACCTGTCGCCCCGCCTTGCACAAATGAATATAGACGATGACGTGCTGTTTGCTGCTCTGCTATGTATGTTAACTGATCAATAGATAATGCTTTCAAATCTTCAAGCTGTTCAATCGATTCATCAAATAATCTCGATGTTCCTAAAATCCGATTACGTGCGTCTAACTGTGCTTGTGAACTTTGAATAAATGCATGCAAATGAAAGAGCCATCCATCTGCTTTCGTGAAGAATTCTTTTCGCTTTTTCTCAGGTAATTTCGCAACTGTAGTATGTAACCATTTATCAAACACTTTCTGAAAATCGGTCGCTTCTTGCTCAACTAATTGCGCTTCCCATTCTTTTATATTGTCTAAAATGGCTTGTTCTCGCTTCGATCGCATCGTAACAACCACCTCGTTCGATTTTTTTCTATTGTAACATATTTCTGCTTATTCTTTACAAATATGCTTGTATATCTCTTTTCACATACCCTTTATGAGTGACATAAAATAATAGCAAAAAGGATGAGATACTTCACATGAATCTATCCAATCTAAAACAAAACTATAACGCAGTATTCAGCTTAGGACAAAACTGTTGGCCTGCTTGGGCATTATATCAATTAGAATTATCACCATTTTTTGGCGTTATTGATTTTATGCTAAGTCCTTCATTAACGAAAGTAAATTTATTATTACAAAATCGATTTGACCGTTTTTTAAATTTCGAAAATCTATCCTTCATCTCATTTTGGGATGATGATGCCAAATTAAGATTAAGGGACAACCTTTATGAAATTGACTCCTGTCATGACTTTAAAACAGATGTAAACACACCAACTTATTGGCCTTCTTATACAGAAATTAAGTTAAACTATGAACATCGAATTAATCGTTTTCTAACTACAATTGAAACGGCAGAATCCATATTGTTTATTCGAACTGGAGGAACATATGAAGAAGCATGTTCCCTAGAACAAATTTTATCTCAAATCGTTACACATACATTCTCTGTCCTATTACTAATTCCTGCCGATATACCAACTATCACCCAAGAAGATTGGGGATTACAACGTACTTGCGTTATGAAATGTCCTATTATGGATGTATACCAATACAATGAAGCATTTTGGAAAGACTTATTTGATGGAATTACAGTTAGACCACACACTTAAATACACGATACTTTTATCACACCATACATTATAATCGTCTTTATACAAAACAAATAAGGAGTGATTCTATATGTATCCACGTGCAAAAGCTTTCGGTCTTGCTGTACATCAAGATCGCCTTCTCGTACAAGAATATCATACAGAAGGCGAAACATATTATCGTCCTCTTGGCGGTTCCATTGAACTTGGTGAAAAATCAGCACATACTGTTATTCGGGAGTTTACAGAAGAGCTTCATACGGAGATAGAAATCATCAATTATTTAGGTTGTTTAGAAAATGTCTTTCATCTCGATGGAGACATTGGTCATGAAATCATTCAACTATATTCTTTGCGTTTATTAGACACGTCACTATATGAAATGAAAATATTAAATATACAAGATGAGGAAACAGTAGCGTATGCGAAATGGATTCCTATTACGGCATTCATTCAGAAAGAAAAAATATTATATCCAGATGGAGTTTTAAAATACATCCAAAAGAAAAAAGACGAAATCCTATAGGATCTCGTCTTTCTTTTCATATATTAACCAATATCTCCAAGACGTAGTACGTCACGAGCAATCATAACTTCTTCGTCAGTTGGAATTACGATAATTTTTACTGGAGAGTGTGGGAAGCTGATGAATGCTTCTTCACCGAATACGTTATTACGTTTTGCATCGAAGTATACGCCCATGTACTCAAGGCCTTCTAATACGCGCTCACGAATAATCGCACTGTTCTCACCTACACCAGCTGTGAAGATGATTGCGTCTACACCTTTCATACGAGCAGTGTAAGAACCGATGTATTTGTGGATACGGCTTACGAATACATCAAGTGCTACTTTCGCACGGTGGTCGCCTTCTTCTTCTTTCGCAATGATGTCACGTAGGTCACTAGAGTAACCAGTAAGACCTAACATACCACTCTTCTTGTTTAATACGTTAACTACTTCTTCTACTGTTTGGCCTGTTTTTTCCATGATGTATGGAATTAACGCAGGGTCAAGGTTACCAGAACGTGTACCCATTGTTACACCAGCAAGTGGAGTGAAGCCCATAGAAGTATCGATAGATTTACCGCCTTCTACTGCTGCGATACTTGCACCGTTACCTAAGTGACAAGAAAGTAAGCTTAAGCTTTCAATTGGACGACCTAATAATTCAGCCGCACGCTCAGTTACATATTTATGAGAAGTTCCGTGGAAACCGTATTTACGGATGCCGAATTTTTCATAGTACTCATATGGTAAGCTGTATAGGAATGCAGATTCCGGCATTGTTTGGTGGAATGCTGTATCGAATACTGCTACTGCTGGTACGTTTGGTAATACTTCTTGGAATGCTTTAATACCAACAACGTTTGCTGGGTTATGAAGTGGTGCTAAATCGCTTAATTCTTCGATATCAGCTAATACTTCATCAGTAATTAAAACAGAGTCAGCAAATTTTTCGCCGCCGTGAACGACACGGTGACCGATACCGCCAATCTCATCTAGAGATTTAACGATTCCGTTTTCAGTTAACTTTTTAAGAAGCATATTAACTGCTACTGCGTGATCTGGAATGTTTGTAATTTCTTTTTGTTTTTCGCCATCTACAGTAATAGTGAAGATACTATCTTCTAAACCGATACGTTCTACTAAACCTTTTGTTAATACTGTTTCACTTGGCATTTCAAATAATTGGAATTTTAAGGAAGAGCTTCCTGCGTTAATCGCGATGATTTTTGACATCTAGTCTTTCGCCCCTTTTTCTCTTGGTAGTTGTGTGGATGTTTCCACAAACCGCTCGATTTTATCTGATCAAATTCACCAAATATGAAAACGTTTCATCATTAGCAAATTTTATACTCACGATTTTAATTTAAACATCGTCCGACATATATTTCAAGTGAAAAAATTGTAACACCAAGAAAAAATATATATTACAGATTTCAAAAAAATTCAGTTAAATCTAGTATATATTTAAAAATATGACATATTATATAAAACTGTACTACATGAATCACTAATGCTGTTACATACACCCAGCTTTATTTATGTGTTGCAAACCAAGTATTTAATTGATCCATAATGTTCTCCATCGCCTTCATGTTAGAGAATTTAGGCAACTCCACTAATAACGCCTGTTTTGGCATTGTTACATTAGAGCCTTTCTTTTGGAGAACAAATATACTTTTTGCATTTTTCTCGTTTTTAAACATGGAAACAGGTAGCTGTAATAACCCTTGAATAAAGCATGTTTCTTTAATAAATGCATGTAATTTTGGTGCCTGGTCACTTTCAAAAATGAAGTTTGGTACTAAGAAGAATAAGTACCCGCCCTCTTTCGTATGTTTCACACTTTGTTCAATAAATAAGTGATGAGCATACGACATTCCTTCATCTGCTTTTAATTTATATTCACTGGCACCAATTTCGTTTGGATAGTAACCAATCGGTAAGTCTGAAACGACTGCATCAACTGGATCGATATAAAGTGGTGCTAGTCCATCTTGATGGAAGAATTCGATTGCATGCTTCTGTAAATTTGCATTTACTAAAGCAAGTTTAATTAGCACTTCATCCACTTCTACACCAAATCCACTCATTGTTAGTCCTTCTTTGGCGCTATTAAACACTGTAGTCATTAAATTTCCTGTTCCAATTGCAGGATCTAAAACTGTAATTTCGTTTTGACCTTGCATAAATTTATGGAATAAGTAACTCATGAACATCCCAACTGCATCAGGCGTCATTTCATGATTCGCTTGTACGCCTTCTTTCATTCCTTTTAAGATGGCTAACTGAAATGCTTTACGAATTTCTTCACCTTTATATGTTTCTTCATTAAACGTACTATATTCACGATTCAGCCTTTCAATTGCTGATTCGGATAATTCCTCTTGTAAAATCGCTCCCTCAAACAAGTTATCACCTGTTTCTACAAGCGCCTCTAAATATGTCACATCTAATTCTTTACGTAAAACTACCGCAGAAGAATCAAAAATAGAAAATAATGTTTCCACTGTCTGACTCACGTACATTCCTCCTTCTCTCTTTTACACATAACTTATATCATACCACAAAGTGATTTTTTCCAAAAAGAAAAAGCGACCTCCTGTAAAGAGCTCCCTCTCAAGTTATATATGATATAACGTTTTTTCTCATATATCGGCACCGTTACGCAGCGATATATGAGAAAAAACGACCTCTTTATAAGAGGTCATTTCCTTCACATTACTTTGCAGATTTAGCTGCTTCTAATGCTGCTTCATAGTTTGGATGGCTTGTACCTTCGCCTACGTATTCTACGTAAACTACTTTGTCGTTGCTATCTACTACGAATACTGCACGAGCAAGTAAACGAAGTTCTTTCATTACTAAGCCGTAAGCTTCACCGAATGAAAGGTCACGGTGGTCAGAAAGTGTTACAACATTTTCTAAACCGTTTGCTGCACACCAGCGTTTTTGAGCGAATGGTAAATCAGCGCTAATTGTTAATACTTTTGCGTTTTCAATACCTGCTGCATCTTGGTTAAAACGACGTGTTTGTGCATCACACACACCTGTGTCGATTGAAGGTACAACACTAATTAATTTTACTTCGCCTTTGTATGTTTCTAAACTTACTGGAGATAAGTCGTTTGCTAATACTTGGAAGTTTGGCGCTTGATCGCCAACTTTAACTTCTGTTCCAACTAAAGTCATTGGATTACCTTTAAAAGTTACGTTTGCCACTTGAAAATCCTCCCTTATTTAAACAAAATATGTACAATGTAAATGATAGTTTGTCCCTATCGATAATGCAAATAAAATCGCTTTATTTACAAAAAAATAAAAGAAGCTAACCTATTGATTAGCTTCTTTATTCGTTAAATTTGAAATTCAGGATCATCTTCTTTTCGTTTATCCATCATTTCTTTCACTTTATCAACAGCTTGTGGCGCTAATTCAATTATTTTATCGATGACATGCGTTTGCTTATCTAAATGTAATACTTTCACACCATCTCCATTTATAACAAGAAAGGCAACAGGATTAATAGAAACTCCTCCTCCACTTCCTCCGCCAAATGGATGACGGCCTGAATGTTCTACCCTACCAAATTCACTTCCACCAGCAGCAAATCCGAAACTTACTTTCGAAACAGTAAGAATTACACTTCCATCTGCCGCTTTAATTGGGTCACCAACAATTGTATTTACATCAGTCATTTGTTTTAAATGCTGCATTGCGGTTGTCATTAAACCTTGAATTGGATGGTCCATTCTATATCCCCCCTATGCTTGAACAGATTTTTCTGTCATACCAGATTTTTGCTGCCTCATAAATATGAGCAATTTCACCGCTGTTTTTATAGTACGAAATATACGAAAAGATGCTGTTAACTCGCATCTCGATGCAAATCCTTTCCCTTGAAAAACAGGAGTAATTTCAAATTCTGGTACATCGACAATATGCATATATTGTCCGACAACTCCAGCAGCCATTCCTTTTGTCCCCCATGCATATCCAGTGACAATTCCAGTACTAGCTGCGTCGCCTGCTCCAATTTGCGTATGCCATTTCCAACCATTGATTTTCACTCGTTTGAGAAAATCTTTAACGATAGTATGAACTTTTTGAAGCCTTTTTATCAGTTCTCCAATACTGTCAAGTTGCGCCATAATTTTATTATCTAGTCCGCCGTCCTCTTCAGCTTTTTCGATTTTCTGTCCTGTTTTTTTCTGCTGTTTTTCAATTCTTTCCAATACATCAAATGTATATCGAATCATCCATATTTTCACTTGAAATAAACATTGCTTTTCCATTTCTGAATATAAAAATGTCACCTTAAGCGATATTTTCGACAATAGTATAAGCAAAATAAAAAGGAGAAGAATTATTATTCCAATTACGAGCCACTTCATACGTATCATCCTTTCACTCCGTACCCATTATCGACAACTTTATTCATCATTAAACAGAGTTCCATAAGATTGAATATAAAAATTTTTCTAAAAATAAAAAGGTATTTTGACAATTTGTATCGAAATATATTATTTGAACATATCATCAGGGAACGGACTCTAATGATATGTAGCACGAAAAACAGAAAATTTAACTGCAGTGGAGGGATACATAATGGCAGATCGTCGCAATTTATTTTTCTTTTATGGTGATGACAAAGCAACGCTCGTTGAAAAAATGAAACCAATCTATCGTATTTTAGAAGAGAATGGATTTACCATATTAGATCATCCAAAAAATGCAAACGCTATCGTCAGTGTTGGAGATGATGCAACCTTCTTACAAGCCGTTCGTAAAACTGGTTTTAGGGAAGATTGCTTATACGCAGGGATTTCTACGAAAGATGAAACTTCGTTCTACTGCGATTTCCACATTGATCACGTTGATACAGCCCTTCAAGAAATTACAAAAAATGAAATTGAAGTGCGAAAATATCCAACAATTCAGGTAGATGTAGATCACAGTACATCTTTCCATTGTTTAAATGAGTTCTCATTACGTTCTAGCATTATTAAAACATTCGTTGTAGATGTTCACGTTGATGATTTATATTTCGAAACATTTAGAGGAGACGGTTTAGTAGTTTCTACCCCAACAGGAAGTACTGCTTACAATAAATCATTGCATGGTGCAGTTGTTGACCCACTTATTCCATGTTTCCAAGTAAGCGAACTAGCATCTTTAAACAACAACACTTACCGTACGCTCGGTTCACCGTTCATTTTAAATCACGAACGTACATTAACTTTAAAACTAAGACCAGACGGTAACGATTATCCTGTTATCGGCATGGATAACGAAGCGCTTAGCATTAAACAAGTGGAAAAAGCTGTTGTACGCTTAAGCGATAAACAAATTAAAACAGTTAAATTAAAAAATAATTCGTTCTGGGAAAAAGTACAGAGAACGTTTTTATAGGATTAAAATAACCGCAGAATTATGGAATTCCATAATTCTGCGGTTATTTATTTACCCCGATTGACGCGAACAATAATCTCTTACTATCCGGCCGTTATTCTTGTCAGTTTTTGTCGGTAATTCGATATATTTTAATAATCGCTGATATATTT
The DNA here is from genome assembly GCF_049310765.1 of Bacillus sp. PSXD-155. Lineage (NCBI taxonomy): Bacteria > Bacillati > Bacillota > Bacilli > Caryophanales > Bacillaceae > Bacillus > Bacillus sp. PSXD-155. The sequence continues at coordinate 274,195 of NZ_JBMOWC010000001.1, forward strand.
TTACACATCTTTTCTATAGACAACTCGGCCATCTATTACGGTCATTTCTGCTTGTACTTCTTTTATTTCTTCTGCCTCAATTTCAAAAATATTGTGGTCTAATATTGTAAAGTCTGCTTCATATCCTTTTGTAATTTGCCCTCGTTTCGCTTCTTTTCCGATTGCATAGGCACTCCCTGTTGTAAATAAAGAAACAGCCTCATATACGGTTAATCTTTCCTCAGGCATATAACATACACCGTCAATAAAACTTCTACGTGTAACAGCGCTATATATGCCTAGAAACGGATTTACTTGTTCAATAGGAGCATCTGAGCCACCATTACAATGTAGTCCTGCTTCCAGTAATGTCTTCCAAGCATACGCATAACGAAGACGGTGTTCTCCCAGTTTTTCAATGACTGATGGAAAATCTGATGAAAGAAAGACTGGCTGTATATCGATAATGGCTTGCAAGTTTTTCATTCTTTCTATCAACTCTTCACGAGCAAGCTGACAATGAATAATACGGTCACGTAACCCTTCTGCTGGTGGATATAATTCGAGTGCATCAATAACATATTCAAGCGACAAGTCACCGATAGTATGAATCGCAACTGGCATATGTAAGTCTCGTGCTTTCTTCACTAATTCTGCAAGTTCTTCACGCGTGAAAATTGCAACCCCATTCGTTTCCTTTGCATCTTCATACGGTTCACTTAATAATGCTGTTCTTCCTCCAAAAGAACCGTCAGAAAAAATTTTCATTGCCCCAAATTCAATATAATGTTCATTTTCATATTCTTTTCGTTCATGTGCTACTTCATGGTGAACGAGCAAATGTGCTTTAAATGGCATTTCTTTTATAACGTGAGAAAACGCATTATATGTTTTTCTAAAACCACCGTAGTAATTTAAATCTTCCGTATGCCCGCCTACAAGTCCATATTTCCAGCAATCTTTAATCGCTGTTTGCAAAGCTCTTTGTAAATACGCTTCATCAATTTCAGGCTGAACATGTTTAATTAATTCTTGTCCTTGTTCATATAAAAGTCCTGTTAACTTATTTGATGAATCCCTACCGATTTTCCCGCCTTTTGGATTTTGCGTCGCTTCTGTTATGTTCGCTTCTTGCAATATGTATGAATTCACCCATGTAACGTGACGACAAACTCGCTTTAATAAAATGGGGTGTTCTTTCGAAATTTCATCTAAATCACGCGCGTGAACATCTTTCGTATCTGTAAAGTTATTTTCATTCCATCCTTCTCCAATAATCCAAGAGCCCTTTGGAGCTTCTTTCACTCGCTTCTGAACAAGAGTAAGCACTTCACCATAAGATGTACAATTTGATAAATCTAGACGGAGTAATCTCTCTCCATGCCCAATAAGATGCATATGGCTATCAACGAGACCTGGGATCATTGTTTTGCCTTTTAAATCGTGCAATGTAACCGCGGCATATTGGTTTTCTAACTCTTCTTTACTTCCAAAATCAACGATCGTACCGTTTTCAATGTAAACAGCGTCCACTTTTTCATTTTCTTCTCTCATTGTGTAAATGGTACCGCCATACCAAATTTCTCCCATATATCCCATCTCCTTTATTTTTTATTGTATAAAAAAAAGCACCATTTCAAAACATGGTGCTTTTCTAAAAATTACTTTTGTTCAGTAGTAGACGTTGTAACTTGCCATTCAATATTAAATTTATCTTTTACTTGTCCGTATGCTGGGCTCCAGAATGTTTCTTGAAGTGGCATGATAACTTCTCCACCTTCTTGTAACTTATCGAATACTTCTTTTGCTTTTTCTGCATTACTAATTTGAATTGCGATTGTTACTTGAGATCCGATTGCATGCCCTTGACCTGGGAATGTATCAGAAATCATAAGATCCGTATTACCAACTTTTAAAGTAGCGTGTAAAACGCGCTCTTTCGCTTCAGCTGGAATCGGGTATTCTGGATTTTCAGGCATGTCACCAAAAGTTTGCATGACTTCTACTTTTGCATCTAAAGCCTCTTTATAAAACTGTACAGCTTCTTGCCCACTACCATCTAAAACTAAGTACGGATTAATACCTAAAATCATACGGACACCTCTTTTTTAAATTTATAAAATCGAACTTGTGTTCGTTTTTATATTATCATTGTTTTGCATTTCATTCAACTATTTACTTCACTGTTTTCAAAATTATTTTGACGGAATCTCCATCTCTTGTTTTCTAAGTTCAATACGGCGAATTTTTCCAGAAATCGTTTTTGGTAGTTCATCTACAAATTCAATTTTGCGAGGGTATTTATATGGTGCAGTGAGTTCTTTGACGTGTTGTTGGAGTGTTGGAATTAATATTTCTTCGTTCTTTTCTATATTCTCTCTTAATACGATAAATGCCTTCACGACACTTCCGCGAATTTCATCAGGACTTGCGACAACCGCACATTCTCTTACGTAAGGATGTTTTACAAGCGCATCCTCTACTTCAAACGGCCCGATTGTATAACCAGAGCTAATAATGATATCATCACCGCGCCCTTCAAACCAGAAGTAGCCGTCTTCATCTTTCTTCGCTTTATCACCTGTAATATAATAATCACCGCGGAATTGCATCGCTGTACGCTCATCGTCTTTATAATATTGTTTAAAGAGTGCCGGCGTTTCAATGTGAACTGCAATATCACCAACTTCGCCTACTTTAACTGGAATACCTTCCTCATTTACGATATCGACGTGGTTACCTGGCGTTGGTTTCCCCATTGATCCTGGTCTAATATCCATCCCTTTCATTACACCAACAAGTAGTGTATTTTCCGTTTGCCCATAGCCGTCTCTTACTGTAATATCAAAGTGCTTTTGGAATGTTCCAATGACTTCTCTATTTAACGGCTCACCTGCGGATACAGCGCTATGTAACGCCTCTAAATTGTACTCGCTTAAATCTTCTACCTTTGCCATTAATCTATACTCAGTCGGTGTACAACAAAGCACATTCACCTTATTATCGCCTAATAAATTTAAATACGTTTTCGGTTCAAACTTACCGTTGTATACAAATCCTGTTGCCCCTGAACCGAGAGTTGCTAAAAACGGGCTCCAAATCCACTTTTGCCACCCTGGACTAGCCGTTGCCCATACAACATCATTCTCTTCAATTCCGAGCCAATTTGGGGCGCTTGTACGTAAATGAGCGTATGCCCACGCGTGCGTATGAACGACACCTTTCGGGTTTCCTGTCGTCCCTGACGTGTAAGATAAAAAGACCATATCTTCTTTATCTGTTTTCGCCATTTCTAACATGTCACTTTCTGTTTCTAATGCTGTTTTTAAATTGATCCATCCCTCTACTGACTGCTCGCTCAGGACGAATTTTTGAAGAGATTCCATTGCTTCTATATCATCAAACTGTCCAATGTACGGCTCATAGCTTACTATCGCTTTTACTTCGCCATGTCCAATTCGATATTCGATATCTTTTTTACGCAACATTTCCGAACTCGGAATTACAACAAATCCTGCTTTAATCGCAGCGATATACGTCATGTATGCTTCAATTAAGCGCGGCATCATAATAAGGAGCTTGTCCCCTTTTTGTAAGCCACTTTTTATAAAAGCGTTTCCAATTTTATTTGCACCTTGCATTAATTCAAAATATGTAACTTCTCGTCTATTCCCTTTATCATCTTGCCAAATTAAAGCAAGCTTCTCTTTATCGTCTGTATATTTCTCTATTTCTGAAACTAAATTATAAGATGGTGGTGCCAACAATTCCTCTCTCTTCATAAACATCCTCCTTTTTCTTTATGCCTCCCTTATATAATAAAGAATTTTCAGTAAATTTTGAACCCTCTTCTTTTGACAATTTTTTTATGCTTTTGTCGAAATGAATTTATACTAATTTGAACAACAAAAAGAAAGAGCGGGAAAACCCGCCCTTTCTAAGCCATCGTATATGGGATTATTTTTGGAAACCGCCTAATTGTTGCTCAGCTAGTGAAACTAGACGTTTTGTAATTTCGCCACCAACAGAACCGTTAGCGCGAGATGTTGCATCCGCTCCAAGTTGAACACCAAACTCTTGAGCGATTTCGTATTTCATTTGGTCTAATGCTGATTCAGCACCAGGAACCGCTAATTTATTTGTGCTACGTGCCATGTTATATCACCTCCTTGTGAGTATAGAGTGTGATAAATAACATGACTTCATACACATTTTAGATATGGTAATTTATGGTTTTAGAAAAGTTCTTCGAATTTTTCTTCTTCCGCCACTACTTCAACTGTTTGTAATACCATTGTTTCTTTGTTCGCTACAGCTTGTTCGATTAACGGTGTGAAATCGTATTTCGCTTCAAATCGATTTGCTTTTTCACGCTTCGGCTTCGTCGCCGGGCTAGCTGGTGTGAATACTGTACAGCAATCTTCGTATGGACGAATTGAAATATCATACGTGCCGATTTCTTCAGCAATTTTAATAATTTCTAATTTATCCATCGTAATAAGCGGACGAATAACTGGGTAGTTTGTTACTTCGTTAATCGTATGCATACTATCTAATGTTTGGCTTGCTACTTGTCCAAGACTTTCACCAGTTGTGATTGCAAGTGCATTACGCTCCTCAGCAATCTGCTCTGTAATACGCATCATCATACGGCGCATAACCGTCATTGAATAGCTAGATGGGATTTCTTTATTAATCGTTTTTTGCACTTCTGTAAACGGAATAAGGTGAAGCGTTACACGTTTACAGTATTTCGTTAACTCTTGTGCTAAATCGATTACTTTTTGTTTTGCACGCTCACTTGTGAAAGGTGGGCTATGGAAGTGAACTGCTTCCACAGATACGCCGCGTTTCATCGTTAAGTACGCTGCTACTGGGCTATCAATACCACCAGAAAGAAGTACCATTACTTTTCCGCCAACGCCAACTGGTAAACCGCCAGCTCCCATGTGCTCACCACACATAATATAGCTGTAACCACTGCGAATTTCTACACGTACATTCACATCTGGATTATGGACGTCTACTGTGATATCCTCTGTATTTTCTAAAATGTGCCCACCGATTTCTGGAAGTAACTCCATCGTCTTCATTGGGAAGCGCTTATCAGAACGGTGCACTGTAATTTTAAATGTTTTCACATCATCTTTTACTTGTAAGAACGCTGCTAATGCACCTTTTTTAATGTCTTCTAATTCTGATGGTACTTTCATCGCTAAGTTAAACTTATGAATACCAAATACGTCTTTCAATCTTTCAGAGATTGCTTCATGATCTTCACCATTTAACTGGATGTACATACGGTCATGCGTTGCATCAATTTTAATATTTGGGAACTTTTTCAGTTTGAACTTCACGTTATCTTTTAATGTGCTTACAAATTTAGAACGGTTTTTACCTTTTGTCGTCATTTCTCCGTAACGCACTAAAATATATTCATATGTCATCATATTTCTTTACCTCATCACTTCATATAATTTTGGCATCGTCTCTTTTACAATACCTTCAAATTGTTTTACTTCTTCCATCGTGTTGTCTGGTGCCAAACTAATACGAATAGCACTTGCAGCTGCTGCATGCGGCACTCCCATTGACACTAACACTCTGCTCACTTCATTTGCTTTTGAAGAACAAGCAGACTTCGTCGATACATATACACCGTGCTCTTCTAAAGCATGAACGACTACTTCTGGTTTTAAACCAACAAATGATACATTTAAAATGTGCGGTGCTGCATATGCAAGCGATGTATTAATTGTCACATCTTCCATCTCTTTAAAGAAGCTGACAAGCTCTGCTTGTAAACTTTGCAAATGAGCTACCTTTTCTTTCACTTGTTCCATTGTCATGCGAAGAGCTTTCACCATCGCTACAATGCCAGGTAAATTCTCTGTACCAGAGCGATACTTAAGCTCTTGTTGACCACCTGATAAAATCGGATCTAATCTTACGCCATCACGTATATAAAGAAGACCCGTTCCTTTTACACTGTGGAATTTATGTCCAGATATTGAGCAAAGATCAATATGAGAAGCATATAAATCAAGCGGTACTTTTCCTATCCCTTGTACATGATCTACATGGAATCTTATTTTCGGATGATTCGATAATAACGTTCCAATTTCAGCAACGGGCTGAATTGCTCCAGTTTCGTTGTTCACATGAATAATTGATACAAGAATCGTATCTTCACGAAGTGCTCGTTTTACATCCTCTACCGATACAACACCATGCTCGTTAACCGGTAAATATGTTACATCAAATCCGAGTTCTTCTAATTGCTTATATGCCTCAAACACAGACGCGTGTTCAATATTTGTTGTAATGATATGTTTGCCGCGCGAACGATTCCTCATCGCTATCCCTTTAATCGCAAGGTTGTTCCCTTCCGTTCCACCTGATGTGAAAATAATTTCAGAAGGTTTAACGTGAAGAAGCTGCGCTGCAATCGTTCTTGATTGTGTTAATAGACGCTCTGCCTCTCCTCCAAGCGAATGAATAGAAGAAGGATTACCAAAATATTTCCCAGCAACCGTCACGTACGATTGAAGAGCTTCTGGATATGGCTTCGTCGTCGCACTATTATCAAAATAGATCATCGTTCTTCCCCTTTCAGCGCTATCACATCATATAATCATATCATAAATACGTGTCATTACGCTAAGACTACGCAAAGGTTCCGTTTTATCCCGATTAGTGAATAATAATTAGTGAGATACCCCCACTGATTACAGTTTCACTTTATTTTGAAACGAATAACCTTACTGTATTCCGCTATTCATTATAGCAACATCGCCTGCAAAATTACACAAAAAAACAAACCCTTTTATAAAAGGGTTTGTTCGAGTATCGAAAAAGGCATTTCATAAATTTAAATATTGAAAATAACCCTGTTTTTAGCCAATTTTAAATTTAATTATCATGTCATTATACTCATTTGTTTCTTTGACATGATAACACTTTTCAGGTTTATACAATATTCTATATCCTCCTTCATCCCAAACTTCGATATGATTTATAATGAATTAAGAATAAGAAATTAACATGATAAATTCCTGTATATAAAAGCTAATCATATAACAGATATACATAAGAAATACAGTTCCTTATTATTAGGAATCTATTTTTTCTGGTGCAAAAATAAAAAGCTGAACCCCTGTTTCAGCTTTTTATATATGAAAGATTATTAACTAGTAGATATATATTTAAAATATAATTATACGCAATATATCGCATAAATAGAAACACTCATTCGTTTACAGATTTCGCGATAAGGGAAGCTCATACCGGACTTTAGTCTGCCTTTAGGTATGGGATGAAAGTATCGCGAAATTTGTAAAAGATTTTAGTTCATAAGGATAAGCCATTAATATAATCTCTATACCCCATAGCTATAAAGTCATACAAGATTGCATTTCAATTGATCCCTCTTTAAAAAAATGATTATGCGTAACCTGGAATAAAGTGAAGAAAATAGCACATTAAATGAGATTTTCAGATAAAAAAAATTCGAAAATTAGATTCCAAAATAATGTGCTCGTGTACATGATTTAATTTAAGAATTTATCCCCAATACTCTCTAGTATTTGATTGCCAGCATTTTGATCACGAATATCCAATCTCATAGAAGTAGTATTTAAGTTCTTAAATATCTTCAATACTGTATCGAAGGGGTTATCAGCTAAACAAGCCTGATTGCTAATCAATTTGAAAAAATCATAAGGATTATCTACCGGTTCTGTATGCTTGTCTACAAAAAATATGGAATCTATTTTACTTACGTTCTCATAATATCCCCATCCCGGAACATCATTGATATGAATTAACTCTGTAGTTAAACCAATATTACCTATGTGAAATGTAGGAATTTCAACAGGTAATTTATCAATTATCTTTTTAAATTTTCCCTCGTGATACTCTTTTGTAGTATTTCTAAGTCCTATTGGTTTTTTAAAAGGAATAATCTCTCCCGTATTATTATCAATTACTAATAAATCATCACTAATTAACAGGTAACCCTCTTCCATTAATTTCATCATTAGGGTCGTCTTACCTGAGCGACTCGGACCAAATAGGGCTACTGTTTTATTATTAACTCTAATTGCACACCCATGAAAAAATGAATATTTCTTTCTAAAATAAGGTACTGTAATTGGTGGAAGAAATGTGGCTTCATCAACCCATTTAGAAAGTGAACCTTCATCTGATCCATGAAGAATTACTAGCCTATCATCAGATAACATCTCACTAACCATCATGTTATGCGAGGAACGATTATCAATTTTAATATAATAATCAGGAGATGTTGTTTGGTAATCCAAATACTCCCTATAAATATAAGTTAATTGATTTAATAGATAAGAGTCATTACTTTCTACGTTTATTACATTACCAAAAAAGTTGAAATTCCTTTCCGAACCTTTCAGCATCATATCAACTCACTCGCCATTATTTAACGTATTTTCAAAGTTGCTAATTGTTGACTCAACCTGATTTTCAAAATTCTTAATGTCCTTATCAGGAATTGCGTATTCATTCATTAGCTTATTCTTTATTTCTTCTAGTGTTATGCCATCAATATGCATTTTTATTATCGATGCCGCAGTTTCGTTTAAGAATATCGGATCTATTCCTTCTATATCTACTATCGCTGTACTTCCAGTTTCAATATACTCATATTTTTTCATCATAAACCCCTCACTTTTTTATTATTTAATCCATGTCAAAATTTATTCATTGGTTTGTAGCTTAACCCCACCTCGGCCATGTTCCCACAGTAATCTCAAAACTTCCAGGCCTATCAATAGTTATAAAATCAGCAATAACCTTTAACACAGTCCTAGTTTGAAAAGGATAGAGAACTAGCTCCATCCCTATCAGGAGCTAGTTTCTCGTAAGCTCTCCACGGTGACCACTGTTTGCATATAACGAAGATTCAATTGATACAATCTTATTATCAAACTTCGTGATAGATAGAGAGTCCATTTTTGAATCAATCCATTTTCTTATGTATTTCACCTCCCTTTAAGGGTGTTTTTTCAGGTTATATTTCTTAACCAAGAACTAGGGTCTTGTAAGCTCTCCACGGTGACCACTGCTTGCATATAATGAAGATTCAATTGACACAATCTTATTATCAAACTTCGTGATAGATAGAGAGTCCATTTTTGGATTGATCCATTTTTTCATGTATTTCACCTCC